>CAMWHW010000064.1 GCA_947174175.1 uncultured Clostridia bacterium
CTTTTTTTGTAAAGGATACCGCAAGCACGTTGGCAAGACTTGCGCCTTCTTCCAGACTATCCGCAAGCCTTTTGATCATAACCGTGGTCTTGCCCGCGCCCGCGGAAGCCGAAACCAGCACTTCGCCGCGCGCCTCTATCGCCTGTAACTGTTCGGGTGTTTCGCTCATAGTCCGCTTCCTCCCTTCCCGTTTTCGCGCGCTATCGCGGCAATAGTCTTGCAGTCCGCGCTTACTTCCTCGCGGCCGCCCTTTGCCTCGGCGTCGTATCCGCAGCAGCCCGCGTACTTGCACGAACCGCACGCGCCGCTGACGGGCGAAGGCGCAAGCTCGCCGCTTACAAGCTCCGCCGCACCCTTGCGCGCCACCTGCTTGGAATAGTCCAGAAAGTCCGCAAAGTCCTCCCTGGTCATAGCCTTGTCCAGCTTTCGCCCGTTGAGGTACGCCCCCACGTATTGGCTGCGCTCCTTTTCCTGCAAGTTAATATCCGAACTCTTTACGACGTCCTCGCTTCCGTCCATAAAGCCTTTAAGCGTAAACGAACCGCCGCCCGCCGAATAATCGAGATTGGCGGGGAAATAGTACGCGCCCGCCGCGCGCCGCCCCTCCGCCGCCGCGGAAAGATATAAGGGCAACTGCAACTTCAAACCCATATAGTATGACGAAGGACTGTCGTCAATCGTGCCCGTCTTGTAGTCTATAATTCTGACCAGCTCGTCCGTCGAATCGACTCTGTCTATTCTGCCGCCGACGGTGACCGCACCGTCCAGCCCGACCTTACAGCGCGCCTCCACGCTCTCCACTTTGAAGTCTGAATTTTTAAGCTGTTCGAACATACCCGCGGAAAGTATCTTTGCTTCCTCGACGAGCTTGCGCGCCGAGTACGACGAAGCGCCGTCGTCCGACTGCACCAGGTATGCGGCGTTATCCAGAAGCTTCAATGCCGTCTCCTCCGCAACGCGCTCGCACTCCGCACGGTCGGATATATCGTTGAGCTTGCGCGCAACCTCTTCCAGCACGGCGTGAATAAAATTGCCCGAATCGAGCGGACGGAAAGTGCCCTCGCGCCGCTCGTTAAGTTTAAGCCCCTGCCGCATAAACGCCTTATACGGGCAGGAGAAATAGGTTTCCAGCGTGGTGGGCGAAACGCTTTCGCCGTATAGAGATTTCCAGTCCACGCCGTCATCCGCGTTCTTTTCTTCGAACAGCGCCGCCGCGTTTTTGCCGCCGTCGTCCTCTTTGAGCCGCTTATATACCGCAGCCATTCTGCTTGCACCGTAATCTTTATCGCCGCTAAGAAAGAAAGTCAAGTGCCTTAAAGCGGGCGTGGTGCGCGCGCAGGTATAGGCAAAGTTTTCGTCCGTTACCGCAAGCGATTTAACGGGCACGGGTGCAACGGGATTGCCGTCCACGCTGAACAGCTTTTTTACGTATGAAATTATCTCGCTCACGCCGCACTCCTCGCCGCCGCTGCGCAAGTGGTATAAAAGGTAAAGCTTTTGCGAAAACGCGCAGAAGTTGAGCGCGGTCATTTCCCTCACTCGTCTGTTGACCTGGGATATCTTGGGGGAAACTGCGATTTTAAGTTTTTCAAGCGAGGTCAGCTCGCCGTCGGTCAGTATTGCTGTATCCTGCGAAGCGGCGGGCACCGCGTCCGTAAGTCCGCCTATGAACACCACCTTGCTGCCCGCGTTTGCGCACGCGGACAAGTCGCTTATAAACACCGCGTCCTGCTTGGGGGGAATAAGCGAAATTTCAGCGGCGGCAAAACCGCTCTTTAAAATTTTTGCAAATTCGCGCACGGTAGTCCTTTCGCCCGCGGTAAGCTTTTCCGCCTCGTCAACAACTTTTAAAACTTCGTTATACGCCCTGCCGGACATAGCCGAAACCGAGGCGTATCCGCACTCCTCCGCTTCGGCAGCCATCTCTTTAAGCCGCTCTTCCGCGTTGAAATTTTTTAAAAGACTGCGCACCGCTCCGCACGCCGCCGCGCTGTCGGCTTCCCTCGAAGGCAGACATTTCAAGCCGTTTAAAAACGCGGAACGCACCCTTTCCACCGCGGCGCTATCCAGCCCCGGCTCCTTGCAAATCAATTCGTTTACAGGCTTCTTCACGCCGCCGCGGTAGCTTGCCGCGCGCAGTAAATAGTTGACGAAAATATCTCTGTCAGCGCGCAGATTACCATTTTTACAATCAAGCGTAAACAATGGCGAAGAGACGACGGCGAACACGCTTTCCGGGCGGCACCCGTCGGCGGCGCAGGCAAGATAGTCCAGAATAAACGAACACACAGAGTGCGACGCAAGCGGATATCGTCTGTCCACGTACATGGGTATTCCGTATTCCCCGAACGCCCTTTCAAGTGCGGGCTGAACGCCATTTATATCGGGCAGCATAACCGAGATTTCGCGGTAACGCACGCCGTCCTCTTTGACGCATTTTAAAATCTGAGAAGCGATAAAACCGCACTCCTCGTCCTCGTCCGTTGCCTCCGCAACGCACAATTGACCGCGTGATATGCCCATACCAAGCGCTTTGTGAAAGCTTTCGGGCTCGAAAGCGTATTTACGCAAATGCTCCGCCGCGGGTACCGCGCCCGACGGCAGTTTTTCCACAAAGCCGTTTATGTCCTTGCCGCAAACGCCCTCTTCACGGGCGATATTGACGAAGGTCGTCCACGCCTCGTTGACGTATTTCTTTTCACTGCCGCCTACGAAAATTCCGTAAACGCCGTCCGCCGTCTGCATGCACGCGCGCACGCAGTCCGCCACCGACGAGGTGAAAGCCTGAAAGCCGAGGAATACCACGTCCGCACCCTTAATGCTCTGCGAGGCGCGTATGACGTCGGGCAGCCGCCTTAAATAAGCGTTTCTGTCCACGGCGCCGCGCTCTTTAAGATAGTCGGAATACTGTCTGTATAAAAGTTCCAGATCGTGCAGTTTGCGTCTTAAAAGTTTGTTCTCCGCCTCTATGCCGCCAAGGTCGTCGGCGGAGATTTTGGAAGAATATAAAAGCGCTATCGTGTCGTAAACTTCCTGCGCGGCGTTGGCTGCCGAAAGCCGTTTGAAAAGTTGCAGGTTCTCGCGGTTGCCCTCTATGAGTTTGCGGATAGCCATTGCCGAGCCCTGCGAAGTGAGCACGTTGTCGCAAGCCCCCGTCTGCGACGAGAGAAAGCGCGACAGCGTATAGACGGACACGGCAAACGTTCCACCCACCGCCTCGCACACGGCGCGCTCCGCAACCAGCGACAGTCTGTCCTCGCAGAAAACGACGAGCCGCTTGCCCTCGCTTCCGTTCCTTTCGGAGTGCGCGGCGACTATTTCCTTAAATTTTTCAAGTCCCGCCGACAGTATCGGCGCAACGTAAGTCCTGCTCATATGCAACCTCTTTCAACTCCATTATAACACGCCCGCGGCTAATTTTTAATTATTTGGAGTGCAAAAGTTTTTACATTCACGAAAATATATGCTATAATTTTGCGTATGAAAGCTTTTAGTAAATGTTTTGCGGTCGTTTTGACTGCCGCAAGCCTTATTACGCTGGGCGGATGCGCAAAGTCCACCCCCGACAACAGAGTTGCGACCACCGCGAACTGGAACGCGCGCACCTCTGCGATAGTCGAAAAAAATTACCTTGATTACTGGCAGAGCCACAAGGAAGTTGCGGAATACGGTATTACTTTTAAGGATACCGGCGTCAACGGCTATTCGGTAAGCTACGATACTGAAAACGCGGTATACACCACAGAATTCTATATGGAAAAATCGTACGACTGGCAGAGCTCGGCTATCCCCGAGGAATACCGCACTAAGGAAGCGAAAAGCGAGCCGGTATACGTTTACACCACCTCTTATACGATAAGCGGCGCTTACAAAATTACCGCGACGGGCGAGGAGAAAAAGTTTGACGACGTTTTGCAGACCGTAAGCAAATTCCGTCTTGCGGGCAGCAATCTTCAACCCGTGTATTCCAGGCAGATTGTAAAGAACACCGCCCCCAACTCCCTGGGCACCCAGGTTCTGGAAGTTGCGTACGTGCAGACCGATTCGGTTTTCGAAACCTTTTACAATAACGATTGCACCGAAGCTCTGGTCAAACAGACCGACAACATTACCAAGAAAGATGAATTGAAGAAGATTAAACTTAAAGACAAGTCGGGACTTTCGATATTCGAAAACTGCCAGCTGAGGGCAGCCGTGCGCGCGTTTACCATGACGGGCGGCGCTTCCCGAAGGTTTAAGGTGGTTTCGCCCCAGGACGGCGCAGTTCAGGTCTCAACGGCAACCATAACCGCGCCCGTGGAGCTTGACCGCAACGACGAGGCGCAGATGGCAATTATAAACGCCCTCGACAACTGCGCGCCCGACGACTATATCTTCTTCGACGGCACTCCTTCAAGCAGCGACGAAACGGCAAGAACGTACCGCTTCAACGCGGTTGCACTGTCGATAAACGCGGACTTAAAGGGTTCCGACCCCATCTGCTGGTACTCCACCGTCGAAAACAACGACGTCAACGGCACGCGTGCGGTACTGCTGCGTATGGTCAATCCCCTTCCGTTCGGTCTGGGCACTTTGACCTATTCGCTTAAAGCACTGAACGTAAAGGATATCTGAATTTAAAAACAAAATTAAAAACGCCGCGCAAAGGCAACCTTTGCGCGGCGTAATTTTTTATTTATCTTATCTTCTTATTTCGTAGTTCTGATTCATCAGCTTAATAATGCTCTCTTCGTCGTCGGTGATATTGAAATCGCCGTGCATAGTGTGCTTGATAACCGACGAAGCAACGGCAAAGTTGACTATATCCTCCGCGGGCATTTCGCGCATCAGGGCGTAAATCATACCGCTTGCAAACGCGTCTCCGCCGCCCACGCGGTCGAGGATACTGAAACGGAAAATCTTGCTTTCGTAAGTTTCGCCATCGTACCACATAAACGCTTTCAGACTGTTTTCACTGCCCGAATGTACGTAGCGCACGTGCCTGCCTATCGCCTTGAAATTGTACTTTGCGTGTAGCGCGCGGAAAATTCTGTCCTGCTCCTTGTAGGAAGGGTTCATGGTCAACCCGTCCTTCATATCCTTGCCATCGGGACCGGGCAGGTTTATGGGCTCGATGCCGAAAAGCACGTCCACGTAGGGCAGGTATTCGGTTATGCAGTCCCTCGCCTCCTGCCACTCCCACAGCGCCGAACGGTAATTGCAGTCGAACGAAACGGTAATATTCAGCTCCTTAGCCGCCTTTAACGCAAGCAAAATAAGCTCGCGGCAGTTCTTGGAAAGTGCGGGCGTAATGCCGCTTAAATGCAGCCAGGTAAAGCCCTTTAACTTCTGCTTGAAATCTATGGTCTTGAAATCGTACTTTGCAAAGGCGGAGTCCTTTCTGTCGTAGGTTACCTTGCTTGCGCGCACGCCGAAGCCCTCTTCCAGAAAGTAAATGCCCATTCTTCCGTCGCCGTAAATGCAGGGCGAACAGTGAACGTCGTTACTCCTCAAATATCTTATCGCCGCCTTGCCTATCGAAGAATCGGGCACCACGGTGAAGTAGGAGCTGTCCACACCCAGGTTTGCAAGCGCAGCCGCAACGTTGGCTTCCGCGCCGCCGTACGTAACCTTGAACTCGTCCGTCGTTCTTATCTTCTCGTTATTGGGGGGCGAAAGCCTCAAAAGCAGCTCGCCCATGGTTATAAATCTCTGGTTGGTAACTTCCATAGAAAACTCCCCTATCGTTAATTAAATATATTATATCACCGTTTTGTGCGTTTGTACAGACCCAATTTGAAATTATTTTGCGGTTTACTTTTCTTCGTCTTTGCCTTCGCTTTCTTCGCGCGACGCTTTCCACTCCTCGAATTCGCGCTTCTTCTCGTCAAGCTCCGCAATAAACTTCTGCCTTTTCTCCCTTTCGGCGCGCCACTGAGCCGCCTTTTCGGGCGTAGGCCCTATAATCTTTGCAACGCCCCTTCCGTTCCTTTTTACGGCAACGGTAAGCTTATCGCCCTTGCAGTAGCAACCGCTGCTGTACGCGTTATACTCTTTGCCGTCGACCACGATTATAACGAGGTAGGTAACCGAGTTAACGCGCACGGTGGAATTGGCGTGCGAACCGCCGGTACTGCCCATACTCGAAAGCACGCACGCCTTGACTATGCC
>CAMWHW010000065.1 GCA_947174175.1 uncultured Clostridia bacterium
GTATACGCTTGCCCAGGCTCATTCCCGCAAAGCCGTACGTATTTTTCGCAAGGGCAAATTCCTCGTCCGCAAAGCCGCCTTCACTGCCGACGACCAGCGCGGCAGAACCTTTAACGCTTTTCAAATCGACGTCCGAACTCTTTGCAAATTCACAGAAAAACAGCTTGTTGCAATAGCCGTCGGCGGAAGCCAACGCGCTTTGAAAATCTTCGAAATATACTACCTCCGGCGCAACCGAACGCAGACACTGCTTTGCCGCCTCGCGCGCCACCTTGTTCAGCCTTTCAAGCTTGTTGCCGTTCATATACGCCGAGCAGTAACGCGAGTTAAACACGCCGATTTTGGCAACGCCCAGCTCGGTTGCCTTCTGAACGACGAGCTCGGTCTTGTCGCCCTTCAACGCGCCGACGAGCAGATATATGGAGGTCTTTGCCTCCCTGTCTCCGCGGTTTACGCCCGTAATATGCGCCGACAAACGCTGCTTTTCCACTTTCGTGACTATTGCGGAGTATTCGTTACCCGCGTTGTCCAGAAGGGTAATTTCCGTTCCCTCGGTCACCCTGAGCACGGTTTTTGCGTGAATAAATTCCTCGCCGTCAAGCACCGTTTCGCTGTCTTCGGGGTAGTTTATTGAATTACTGAAAAACCTCTTAGGCGCGCTCATTCAACCTTTGAACGCAAGCGCGTTCCACTCCCCTTTCTTTACTTTCTTAATAAGCTCCAAACCCTGCGCGGAGTACACCTCCACGACGCGTTCAAGCTTTTCGTCTATAATTCCGCTTAATATGAGGTTGCCGCCCTTCTTTAAATTTTTGGGTATGGACGGCGCAAGATTTTCCAGGATATCCGCGGTTATGTTTGCAAGCATAATATCGCCCTTCAACGCGCTGTCGTCTAAAAGATTGGAACGCGCAACCACTACCTTAGCGGTAACTCCGTTAAGCTCGCAGTTATGCTTTGCGCTCTCCACCGCGACCGCGTCGATATCGGTAAGGTACGCCTGCTTTGCGCCCAGCTTGACGGCGGAAATGCCCAGTATGCCGCTTCCGCACCCGACGTCTATACATACGCTGTCGGGCGTGATATATTCCTGCAAAAGCTCCACGCACATGGAAGTCGTTTCGTGCTCGCCCGTGCCGAACGCCATATTGTTGTCCAGCTTGACGACCTGCTCGCCCTCCGCCTTTTCGTACTCTATCCACTCGGGCACGACCACGATTTTGCCCAGGTGTATGGGGCGGAAATGCGTACGCCAGATTTCTATCCAGTCGTCGCCATCGATTTCGCGGTTGGTGGTTTCCAGAGTGCCCAGTGGCAGCGCGCCGCCGCAGTTAATAACTATCTCCTCGATATCCCGCCTGATTTCGGGAATGACCTTCTGCGCGTCGGAAAGCGCGATAAAAGCCTTGACCAGAACGTCGCCCGAAGCGTTTGCAACCAGGTCGTCGTCCATATAGTCCCAGTAGGCGGATTTGTCCCTTTGCAGCGCGATTACGTCCTTGACGTCCGAAATGGCTACGCCGTAGGAAGTGTACCGCCACATTACGTCGGCAATAAGTTCGCTGCCCTCGGAAGTGGTATGTACGGTAAGTTCGATAAATTTCATAGGTCTATTCTATCACACGCAAAGCAAAATAGCAAGTATAATGCAAAAGCCGCGCGGCTCATTTGCCGCGCGGCGCTTTTATATTCAGTTTACTTCATTTTAGTAAGGCGTTCCGCATATTCCAGCCATTCCGATTCGGGAATCTGGTTTTCGCTGCTTTTAGAGAACGTTTCAACCAGCACCTTAGCCTTTTCGGGAGGAATAATAGTGCCTACACCCGCAACGCAGCCGCCGGGGCAACCCATACCCTCGATAAGACAGCCTTTGAGTTTGCCAGCCTTTGCAAGCATTAAAATCTTTTTGCAGTCGGCAAGGCCTTCCGCGTGCTCAATCTTGACTTCGGTTTCGGGATAGTACTGCTTTACGGTGCGCTCTATCGCGGCGGCAACGCCGCCCGCTACCGCGTATCCTCTGCCTGCGCCCGTGGTGTGCGTAATGCGCAGGGGGCTTTCTTCAAGCTCCGCGGGGTTGATATCCTTTGCGGCAAAAATGCCTGCAAGCTCTTCGAACGTCAGAACGAAATCGACGAAGCTGCGCAGCGATTTTCTGGAAGCTTCCAGCTTTTTGGCGGCGCACGGTCCTATGAACACGACGCGCGCTTCGGGGTCCTTTTCCTTGATTTTACGCGCGGTTGCAACCATGGGCGTAAGCTCCTGCGAGACCTCCTCCACGAAATCGGGGAACTGTGTTTTGGCGAGTACCGCCCACGCGGGGCAGCAGCTTGTCAGAAGGAAGGGAAGCTTGCCCGTCGTAACCTCGTGAACGTAGTGGTTGGCTTCGGCGATACAGCCGAGGTCGGCGCCCTCCGCCACTTCGAACATATCCGCAAACCCCAGCTTTAAAAGCGCGGTCTTAATCTTTGCAAGCGTGGTCTTGGGTCCGTACTGTCCCGCGATTGCGGGCGCAACAGCCGCAATAATCTTGTCGCCCTTCTTTAACGCCTGAATGAGCTGGAATATCTGCGACTTGTCGGCAATCGCGCCGAAGGGACACGCGGACATACACTGACCGCACGCCACGCAAATAGAGTTATCTATCTTGGCTCTGCCGTATTCGTCCGAGGATATTGCCTTGATACCGCATGCCTGCGCGCAGGGGCGCACCCTGTGGCTGATAGCGTCGTAAGGGCAGGAAGCCTTGCATCTGCCGCACTTTATGCACTTGGACTGGTCTATGAACGACTTGCCGTTTACGATTGAAATCGCGCCCTTGGGACAAGCCTTTATGCACGCGTGCGAAACGCAGTTGCGGCAAATATTGGTAACTTCGTAAACGTTGTCGGGGCACTTGTCGCACGCCGAGGGAATGACCTGCATGAGAGGCGGTTCGTAATACATATCCGAAATATTACTACCGTCTACTCCCGCGGTGATATGTACGGGTTTGTTTGCGGGACGGAGCGAAAGCCCCATTGCAAGGCGCACGCGCTCTGCCGCTATCTGCCTCTCCCTGTAAATGCTTTCTCTGTATCTGGGTTCTTCGTCGGGAGTGATTTTATAAGGTATCGCCTCGATATCGCCCGAAACGTTGTCCGAGTCGAATGCGACGCGCGCCACTTCCGCAAAAACCTGTCTTCTGAGATCCGTTACTACACTCTGTTCTTTCATAATTTCCTCAATATGTATATATTTATTCCTAAGTTATTATATCACTTGCAGGGGAGTAAATCAACCCTCAGCCGAATTATTTTGGTTAGCATCCTTTTCCAACGCCGCGCGCTTTTTATCCCTGCGCGTAAGCACGACGTCCGCAATGATAAGCGCAAGCGCAAAAGCGATTAACCCGACGCCGATTATTATGGCGCAGTTCATAAAGAACTCCTCCGGCATCACCTCGATAATCTGCTCTGTGTTCGGGTTGAACGTCCAGTTGTCCTTGCCGGGGAAGAATATGGCGTGGAAAACTATGAACGCTCTGTCGAAATCGATTGCCGCAAGCACGCCGATTATCAGGGGCAGAGCAATTGCCACCACCGCCGAAACAAGATACGCGCGGTGTCCCTTTATGCGCGCAAACTCTATGACTTTAAATCTGTCCAAAAGTATGAGCGTAAGGCATATTGCGCCCGAAATTATCAACACCGAAAGATTGAGATTGAACAGCACCTTGCAGTCGGCAAAGTGCGCCGCCTCGCTCTCCGTCCACGCAAGCGCGCCCGTACCGAACGCGTGCCCTGGCAGAGTGAGATAATTGAGCACCTCGTCGTACGCCGTCTTTATGGTCTGATACGACCAGCCGGTCGCCTCCTCCATTTTCAGCGTCTTAATCTGAATATAGTAAAAGAAGCGGCAGTATATGGGCAAGCCGATTGCAAAGGTGATTATGAACAGCGTAAGCGCCGTTGCAAACAGCACCGTCAGCGTTATATTAAGCGGTTTCCTGTATTTCGCGTTCATCTTCGGTCACCTTACCAAGCAGCCCGCCGCGGTTTACGGTAAGCGCTATAAGCACCTGCGATGGCATATAGAATATCCATATCAGCGACTGGATAGTATCCGCCGTCTTTGCAGGCAAATCAATTCCTATCATACCGCCGTTATACAGTCCTATGCAGACGTCGCAGCACAGAAGCAATACCAGTCCGACGGCAAAAAGTATATGTTTAATTCCGCGCTTCAAAAGCAGGAATGCGTCCACGCAGTTGCCAACGAGCATTACTATGTATATGCTCACTTCGGCTATAAGCAGATTGACTTGCGCAAGCCCCGCCAGCAGTCCTATTACGATTGCGAAAACCGCCGCGCGCGCCGTGAGCGTTATCCAGATCTTTTTAAGTCTTTCGGCGTACAGTCTGTACAGATAAATGCACTGCACGATTATAAACGTGGCCACGCCCGCTTCCAGCAGGTCGTTTAAAACCAGCAGGAACATATCCGAAACGACCGTGAAGAAAAACGCGCACGTTAAAACTATTGCGTCCCTGTCACGGTGAAACCAGATCATCACGGCGGACACGACCAGGCAAAGTATTACGCCCGCGTACTTGATATACACGGGGTCACCCGGGTGAATTGCCGCAAGGACGTTGAAAATTATATATATGATAATTTCAACCGCAACGAATACGGCGAAAATTATATTTTTGGGCGTCAATGGAATTTTTTTCATCTAGTCCTCTCGGTCCTTATTTTAATATATTGCCGCGAGTATTGCAAGTTATTTCCCGCAGGAATTTTCGCACATACAAAAAGCACCCGCAAATGCGGATGCTCTTTTTGTTTTATTTTGTCACGTTCAGTCGTTTTTGCTCTTATCTTCGGTTGCTTCGGTTTCAGTCTTTTCGGCAGTTTCGACCGCTTCGGGTTCGCTGTTAACCTCCGATTCCGCAACTTCCGCATTTGCAAGCTTGCGCTTTTTGTACTTGGGCAAATCGATAATGCATACGACTACCGCCGAAACGAGCAGCCCTACTACTGTGCCGAGAAGCGCCGAAACTATGGTGCCGATTCCGCCCTGTCTGCTTATCTTGTTGTTTGCGAATATTACGCGCGAATTGTCGGCATATATAGTTTTGCTAACAGATTTAAGAGCGTCGGTTGCGGTTGAAAGGTCGGTGCGGTATTTTTCAAGCTGAGCGTCGAACGCCTTCTTTGCCTTGTATTCATCCGTTCCTTCCTGAGTGTAACTTTCAATTGCGCCGGTAGTATTTTCAATAGTTTTGATTTCGTTATTCAGTTCGGCGTTTCTGCGCGTATAGTCCGCAATAATCTGGTCGTAGGGGTTGGTGTTAACGTCGTTGGGGTTGCTGTCGCCGCGCTTTGCCTCTTCCGCCTCGATTATCTTTGCATTGTCCGCAATCTGTTTATTTAACGCGTCCTTGCGCGTGTCCGCGTTCGCCTTGTAGCCTTCCGTATCGTAAACGTAGTAGTTAGCGGTTATTCTGTCCGCAAGCGCCTGGCGCTGTTCGGTAGTGAAAATATTGTGCAGAGAAGCGAGGTTGACCTCCACCGTGCTGCCGTAATTTTTGAGTTTGGTGTACTCGCTTTCGAGATAATTTTTCTGCGAAAGCAGCGCCTCTATCTTTGCTTCGTAAGACTTTGCGTCCTCGTACACGGAAAAATACAGTCCGTATTCCTTCGTATCGATTATGGAATTGACGCGCCTTACCTGGTACGAAGCCACCGCGCGGATAAACGCAACCGCCTGCGCGTCGCCCGAAAAATATTTCGACGAAACGGTGAGCGCGTACGTTCTCTTTATGCCGCCGCCCGCAGTTTGCGTAACCTCTTCGGAAATGGATATGCCGTCGTCGGAAAGCATCTTTTCCACGTCGATATTCTTGAACTCTTCCGCGTTTTCGGCAGAGGAATAAGCGCCGTCCTTAATGGAAGTAAGCGTGCTAAGCGAGATGGCGTCCGAAGCAAGCAGATCGCTTCCGTCGGGATATTTGCCGCTTGCACTGTCGGGATAAACTATTTCGTAATTGACCGAAAAGTATTGTTCGCGCTTGTTGTACCAGAGCTGGGTTACGATCACGACGATTAAAAGGCACGCCGCCGTAGCGC
>CAMWHW010000066.1 GCA_947174175.1 uncultured Clostridia bacterium
GGTCGATATACACGGGCAGAACGCTTTTGCCTCCCTTTTTCAAAACGTTGCACGCCATAGTGCCCGTGATTACGGAAACTTCGTTTTCGCTTGAAACGCCGCCGAAAACCACGGCTACGTCGTAACTTTTTTCAGTCATATAATTATCACCTCGGAAAAATAAAAAAACACCAAAGCCTTTAAGCTTTGGTGTAAGTGCATTATACTCGAATAATTTTATCAGTTGTAGATCTCGGGCAAGTCGTTCAAAAACAAAACGGTATCGCCCTTTTGAATTATATCCTTTATTACGTCCTGCGCCGCCGCAAGCGAAGCAACCTGCGTAAGCTTTTCCTGTTCGCCGCCCGCGTCCAGATAACCCTGCTTAACCGCACCGACCAGCGTTTCGCCGACGAGTATGACGTGGTCCAGTCCGACCAGCTCTCCGCCCAGCGCCATATTTTCGCTCTCTTCCAGAATACCCAGTTCGACCAGTCCGGGAGTAACGACAATCTTTTTGCCGCCGAACGAGCGCAGAACTTCGACCGCAGCCTTTGCGCCGACAACGTTGGAATTATAGCCGTCGTCCAGAATATTAACGCCGTTGCTTTCGATAAGCTGCAATCTGTGCTCGACAAATTCAAGCTCCGAAATAGCCTCCGCAATATCGTCCGCGGCAACGCCCAGAGCGTAAGCAGCCTGCGCGCACAGCCCTATATTGTTTGCGCAGTGCGCACCCAGAAGCTTGGTTTTTACACGGCGCTTATCTTTGCCGAGAGTGAGCGTAAACTCCGTGCCCGTGCAGTCTGCAACGACTTCGGAAACGCAATCGCACGCGGCTTTATCCCCATCGATATCCTTGAACATTTCGAAACAGTCCGCCGCAATAAAGCAGGTCTTTTTACTGCCCGAAATAATTTCGCCCTTGGTCTTTACGACGTTTTCAATGGTCTTAAAGCTTTCCAGGTGCTGGGGGCAAATGCCAGTAATCAGCGAGTAGTCGGGACTGCACAGTCTGCACAGCTCGGCAATATCCCCTTGTCTGCGCGCGCCCATTTCGGCGATAAAAATATCGTAGTCGGCAAGGTTTGCGCCGTTTACCGTCCTAGCAATGCCGAGCGGCGTGTTGAACGACGACGGGGTGGACAGCACTCTGTACTTTTTGGACAGCAGCGCAAGTAACACGTTTTTGGCGCTCGTCTTGCCGAAACTGCCCGTAATGCCCACGACGGTTATTTCCGCCGCCGCAAGCTTTGCCCTCGCCTTCTTTACGTAGGAATTATTTATGGGCGCTTCCCATATCAGCGTGATAAAGTTTGCAAGACAGATTATGGGAAGTATTGCAAGCGGGAACACGGCAAGCGCGCAGTATTTAAGAGTTGCGAACAGTCTTGCGCCCCACGCGTATTCCGCAAAGTTTAAAAGCGTGACGGCAAGATAGACGAGTATTGCGTACACAAGCCACAGCGTTACGAACAGTCTTTTGAATCGAGGCGTAAGCGTTGCGTTGCCCTTTATTGTGCGGCGCGCCTCGGCAAACAGATATAGCACGAAGAAAATGAGATACGCCGCAAGCCCGATGACCGCCGACCAGTGCGCGCCCGCGAACCCGAAGCACAGCGATATGACCGCGCAGGCAAGCACGGTTGCAAGCGCAAGCAGGCAAAAGCGCGCCTGCGTTAAATTGCTTTTGCGGCGCGACCAGCTTAAAAGCTTTGCGCCCTTATAGCCGAAGCCCTGCAAAATGCCGAGCGGCTTGAAGCTTATTACGCTTAAAAAGCACGCAAAGACGAGCGCAATTAAAACGCACTCCAAAGTTGTCTGCCAATCTATAAATATCCACATAATAAGCACCTTTAATCTTGCGAACGCCCGCTTAAAAAGTCAAGCATCAGACGGTTGAACCCGACGTGATTTTCGCTGAAACAAAAATGACCGCCGTCTATAATTTCAAGCCTGCTGCCCTTAATGAGCGAATTGAAAATTGCGCCCTCCTCGTCGGGCGGAGTAACCTTATCGTCTGCGCCGTAAATGAGAAGGGTTTTATTTATAACGCTTTGCGCGCACCCGCGCAAATCCTCGTTGACTATTTTTTTATAGCTCTCCTTCATAAGCGGCGAAAGAGAGCGGTATTCCTCGCTCCCGAAGTGCTTTTCGGCGTAGCGCGGAAACAGCTTTTTTATGCGCCTGTAACGCTTTACACGGCGTATATACGCGTCCGAACGCGGTTTTACCAGCCCCGCGCCGCCCGTAATGATAAGTTTATCCGCATACGAGGGGTCGGACGAAAGCAGCTTTAACGCCACCCTTGCACCGAACGAATGAGCGATTATATCCGCCCCTTTAATATCCGCCGCGGCGATAAAGTGTTTAAGCCATTCGGCGTAATCGCCCACCGACCACGCTTGCTTTATGGGCGCGCTTGCTCCGAACGCGGGCATGTCGGGCGCAACGGCAAGCCTGCCGTTTTTCGCCAGTTCTTCAATCTGATAATAAAAACTCTGTCTGTTGGAAAGGTAGCCGTGCAGCAACAGCACGGGCTTGCCCTTACCCGCTTTGGTAACGCTTACGTACGCGCCGTCAAGTAAAATGGGACTTTACCCCTTTATAGATTACTCGCGACCGATTACCTTCTGCATCACCAGGCAGTCCTCTCCGTCCGAATAGTACCTGGTCCGCGCGTAAACGCCTACGAACCCGCACGAGAGATACAGCCGCATTGCAACCGAGTTGGATACGCGGACTTCAAGAAAAATTTTCTCCGCGCCCCTCTCCTTTGCGTCGGCTATAAGCCCGTTTATAATCGCCTTGCCCACGCCGCTGTTTCTGTACTCCTCGGCAACCAGAACGTTTTCAAGGTCGCAGCTCTCGCACGCGGTGCAGGTGCAGCCGTAGCCTATCACCTCGCCGTCCTCCTCCGCAACCAGCATACAGTACGCGGGGTTTTCGAACGCGGAAGCAATGGTGCCGTAGCTCCAACTCTCGCCCTTGAAACATTCCTTTTCCAGTTCGGAAACGCTCAATATATCTTCGTACTTACACTTGCGTACCGTCATACCAAACCAAGGCGCGCCGCGCGCTCCTCCTCCGCCTGAGGCTTTTTGACGTACAGCGCTGTAATGTCGCAGTCGTCCGCACACACCGCTTCAACGGCGGTGCAAAGACAGTCCTTAGCCTCCAATTTCGTATACTTGGGCAGGGGCAGCTCCTCGAAGCCGTATACGGGGCGCCCCTTTTCGATAAGCTTTTCGCGGGGCATAAAGCAGGGTTGCAGGTTGCAGACGCCGTGCGCGTTGTAACCGCAGACGTAGTAATTTCCGTGAGCCGCGTCAACGGCAACCAGATAATCGCAATCGCTGTTGACATTATATGAGATAAGCTCGAACGCGGTTACACCCACCGCCCGCTTGCCGAGCGCGGTCGCATACCCCTTTATGCACGATACGCCTATCCTTATGCCCGTAAACGAACCGGGGCCCGTAACCGCGGCAAAAAAATCACACTCCGCGGGGGTAAGACCTGCCTTATCCAACGCCTTGTCGATTTCGTCCATAAGCACTACCGAGTGGTTCATCGCGCAGTCGGCAAGGTGGCTGACCACCCTGTTTTCGCCCTTGCACGCAACCACCGTGAGATAGCGCGAGGACGTGTCCACCGCCAGATAGTTACTCACAGACAATCTCCCTGTTGGAAGGGCTTATCTTTCTGATAGTCACCTTTTTGCAGTTTTCGGGAAGCACGTCCGCAATGTTTTCCGACCACTCGATAACGCACACGCCCGTGCCCTGGAAATAGTCCGTAAGCCCCAGCCTCTCCGCTTCCGCGCCGTTTTTAAGGCGGTAGCAATCGTAGTGGTAAAGCTTTCCGTCGTAGTCGTTCATATAGGCGTAGGTGGGACTTAAAATTTCGTCCTTGATTCCCAGCCCCTGCGCAATACCTTTGCAGAACGTGGTCTTGCCCGCGCCCAGTCCGCCTTCCAGCAGAACGACGTCGCCGCCGCTGAGCGTAGCCGCATATTTCTTTGCAAACTCAATGGTAGCCTGCTCGCTACCCGTTAAATAAATAGCCATACGGGTACATTATACACCCGTACGGCTAAGTTTGGCAATAGATTTTTATATTTAATTGTCCACCTTTATTCAGCCCAGAGCGCCATATCTATAAATTTCATAGGCGAATACTTAACCAAAGTTTTTCCTTCATATTCTGCCTGCACTGCCTGTATATCTACCTTATAGTCACATGCAAAGTTTAATATACTATACAGCCCTTTTTCTGAACAAACCCCAGTGTACTTCAACGCGCGTAAGTTTTTAACTATGTAAGTATCGTATGCGTGAATACACCCAAGCGTAGCAAGCATAATTTTACATATTACAGTGTGCTTATGTTTATAATCTGTCCCTGCAAATATAGCGTCATCTAATTCTTTTTTTAACTTTAATACTGATTGTACATATTTATCTTTATTAAAGTCAGCGGCAAAAATATCTATATCGATTAACCAAGAATATTCATCTTTGCACACGACCTCAACAGCTTTATAAAGATATTTATAATCTTTTTTCATTAAAATACCTGTACGGCAAACCATACCCCAGCTGGCAAGAAACGTGTAAAGATTTAACGCAAGATCGTCAATTATTTTCTCGTTAAGCCTGTTTCTGTTTTCCAAAAATAATTTATGACAGTAATCATACGAACGATATCTTGAATGTTCGTCCCTTAAATAACCGTCCATAAATTTTTTTACGTTTGCTTTAAAATTCAACATACATTTTCACCTCTTTTGTTTTTTACTTTTTTGTTTTGCCGGTTTTTGATTTGAGATTCTTTTAATCTAACACATACCAACTGAAGAACCAACCTTTTGAACTATGTTTATGACTATAAGAAGAATTTATGGCGTAATCTGCGCAATATTTTTTAATATTACTGGGTGTAATACGAATATCGTTCAAAGATTCCCAAGACTTATCCGTCGGATTTATATCATACTCAATATTAACACGATATTCAGTCATCGTAAAAGAATATTCGATATTAGCTAAACTATTGCATCCTGCAAATGCCGTTGCGTATACATTGCTAACGCCATTTCCCAACTTAACCGTCTTTAAGCTTGAACAGCCGTTAAACACGTAACTTTCTACTGTACCGATTTTATCGTTCAACTCAACGTATTTAAGATTTTTCAGATTTTCAAATTGTCTTTCATTTAGATTTTTAATATTATCGTGAATTATTATATTTTCAATATTTTTGGGACAATATAAAATGTTTTTAAAATCTTTGCTATAAAGTATCCCTTCAAAACTCGAATACAGAGAACTACCGCTTTCAACGTTTATCTTTTCCAGCTTTAATGCTGAATTTAAAATAGTGATGTTTGATAACTGCGCATATTCAGGAATAGTTATTTCTTTAATCTGTGTATCTAATATACCCGTGATTATACAATTGCTATTATTATCATAGTAGAAATTAAAGTCCCTCAATTCCTGATAGCGCTCGAATTTTGCCGTAATCGATATATTATTTACTAAGTTGAATTTATAATTAAGTTTTGAGGTTATAAGTTCGTCGTCTTCATACCAGCCCAAAAACGTATACCCAAGGTTAGTCTGACAATTTAAAAAAATTTCAGTACCGTAATCGTAAGTATCAGAATTAGTACAAGTTAAAATGCCGCCTGCCGAAACGTTTGAATCTACCGAAAAATCGTAGTGGTTAATATTCCAACGCGCCGTTAACGTTTTATTTTCGACATATTGCCAAATTCCGTCGGTCATTTTTGTTTCGCCGTCGTACCAACCGATAAATGTATAACCCGTTCTGCTTACCGTGGGCAAAGTAAAGCTTAGGTCGTAAGTAACTTGTTGAGTATTTTCAGGCAACTCATCGCCGCCGTTAACGTCAAAACTTATTCTATACTTATTCGCCAACCACGAAGCGGTTATAGTTTCGTTTTTCAGAATAGGTTTAAGGAAATCGTAACTCCACCCTGCAAACGTGTATCCCGTGCGGCTTGTCTGCTTAAACTGTGCAAATCCGTCCTCTTCAACTTGCTGAGCCGCAACTGCTGTGCCGCCCGCA
>CAMWHW010000067.1 GCA_947174175.1 uncultured Clostridia bacterium
CGCCTTACCGCCTATGTAAGCTGCGTCCGCACCGAAGTAAAACGCCGTTTTAAGTTTTGAAAAACCGCCCGCAGGCGCAAGCAATTCAACCTTCATCAGTTCACCTTTATTTCTTCACGCTCAGCGCAACGCCGTTTCCGATATCTAACACCAATGTATATAATTCGTCGTCGTTCGTCACGGCGGTAATATATTCGCGGATATGTTCGACAAGCATTTTGCGCTTTTTGGGCGTTTCGCGCTCGCCGTTCACCCAGCCGTACAATAGCACGTCGTCGGCAAACAGCGTGCCGCCCTTACCTAAAAGCCTCTTCAATTGCGGCAGATATTTGACGTACTGAACCTTGGGACCGTCCAGAAAAATAAAATCGTATTCCCCTTCAAGAGCAGGCAGCACTTCCGCCGCGTCGCCGCGGATAACGGTTGCCCTTTCACTCATATGCGCCCTGGCGAAATTGGCCTCCGCCTCCGTCGCAAAATCGGGATTGAACTCGATAGTTGTCAGATGCGCCGCGGGACATTGTTCCAGCATACATATGCCCGAAACGCCAACTGCCGTGCCGATTTCCAGAATGTTTTTCGGCTCTGCCATAAGTGCGCAGGTGCAAAGATAAGCAAGCGTTTCGTCGGACGATACGGGAATACCGCGCCCGAACGCATTTTGCCGTAGTTCCCACACCAGCTCGGAAAACTTGAACTTGTTTAAACTAATAGTCCTGCTCTCCCTCTCGGGCGTGCTCGTATCGTTATGCGCGTAAGTAAATGTGTTTTCGTTCATATGCGTTACAATTCAACCACCACGGGTACGACCATGGGAGATTGCTTTGTCTTCTTCTGCAAGTAATTGCGAAGCGATTTTTTGATTATGCGCTTCAACTCGTCCACGTTGCCGGAGGACAAATCGTAGCCCTCTATCGCGCGGTTAATGACTTCGCGCATTTCGCGGTTGTAGTCGTGGTGGAAATCGAAAACGAAGCCGCGCGAATTGATTGCGGGTTCGCCTACCACCTCTCCGCCCGAAACGGCAACCGAAACGATAAACAACCCCTCCGCGGCAAGCTGTCGTCTGTCCTGCATAACTACGGAAGCCTTCTCGTCCTCAATACCCTCGCCGTCAATAAGGCGGGAGCCGGCGGGCACGTCCGCAAGCCTTTTAATATACTTGCTGGTCACTTCCAGACAGTTGCCTATATCGGCAAGGAAGATATTGCGCTCCTCCATGCCCAGGCTCTGCGCAAGCTGCGAATGTTTTTTAAGGTGTCTGTATTCGCCGTGCACGGGCACGAAAAATTTGGGCTTTAAAAGGGTGTGCATAATTTTGTGCTCTTCCCTGCACGCGTGCCCCGAAACGTGAATGTTTTCCAGACTCTCGTACACGACGTCCGCGCCCAAGTGATAGAGCTTGTTAATAACTCCGTAAATACCCCTTTCGTTGCCGGGAATGGGCGAAGCGGAAATAATTATGGTGTCGTTCGCGCCCACGGTAATTGCGGGGTTTTCGCCGTTGGACATACGCGTAAGCGCGCTCATCGGCTCGCCCTGGCTGCCCGTGCAGACTATAATCAATTCGTCGTCGCGCGCATTTTTGGTCTTGGAAATATCGATAAGCACGCCGTCGCTCACCGACATTTCGCCTATCTTTTCGGCCGCCTCCACGACGTTCAGCATACTCCTGCCGTTGAGTGCGACTTTTCTTTTATACTTGACCGCCAAATCTATAATCTGCTGTAATCTGTGAACATTGGAAGCAAAGGTCGCGATTATTATGCGGCGCGTTGAATTTTCGGCAAACAGCCTGTCCAGCGTCTGCCCGACCACCGTTTCGCTCATGGTGAAACCCGGGCGCTCGATATTGGTGCTCTCGCCCATATACAGCAAAACGCCCCTGCTGCCTATGTCGGCAATGGACTTCAAATCAATGGGTTCGCCCGCGACTGGGGTCAGGTCTATTTTGTAGTCGCCGCTGTGGAAAATGACGCCCTGCGGAGTGTGTATGCACAGCGCAACCGCGCCCGCAATCGAGTGGTTGACGTTGATAAAATCTACTTTAAAGCACCCCGCCTGATAGCTTTCGCCCGGCGCGATTACTCTCTCTTTTACGTCGTTTAAACGGTGTTCGCGCAGCTTGTTGTCGACCAGCGCAAGCGTAAGTTTGGTTGCCACTACGGGCACGTTTACTTCCTTTAAAAGATAGGGCACGCCGCCAATGTGGTCCTCGTGACCGTGCGTTAAAAACAGCGCGCGCAGCTTCTTTCTGTTTTCCACGAGGTAGGTAATATCGGGCGCAACCAGGTCGATGCCCGGGTTTTCCTCGGTGGGGAAAATTATGCCCGCGTCGATAATTATAATATCGTCGCCGCATTCCAGCGCGGTCATATTTTTACCTATCTCGCCCACGCCGCCTAAGAATACTATCTTTACCGCGTTTTTGGGTGACTTGCCCTCCCTGCGCGGCTTCTCGCTTTTGGTCCTGCGCACGGGTTTTTGCTGCCGTTCGGTCTGATTTTCGGCGCGCTTTAAATGATTTTTCTTCTCTTTGCCGTCCTGCTTGGCGCCCTGTTCCTTAAAGGGCTTTGCCTGCGGCTTCTCTCTGCGCGGACGGGTATTTTCCCTGCGCGCGCTCTTTTCCGCGGCGGCGTTCCTTTCGCGCGGCTTTTTTCCCGCACGCTTGTCTATACTTTCTCTTTCCATTAAAAATTTCCCTTGAATGCGCTTGGCGCAAGTGCAAATAACTTTGCGTTAATTCAAAAGGGGGTCTTGATTGCCAACCCCCTTCTTAATCTTTCGTGTGATAAAATTGTCCGTTAAAAGACGGTTAAGATTTACGAACGTCCTTAACAAGCCCGTCTTCTATAAGTTCTTCAATAGTTTCGTAAGGATACATCGCCGCGTAGTCGCGCTCCGCAATTACGTGCTTTTCGCCGTTGCGCTTTGCAAGCATTTCGTCGATAAGCCTTATCGCCTTCTTAACACCCAGCGCGCTCTTGATTTTTACCATCATAGGCGTGCCGTGCATGGACTTGTTGTCCGAAACGTCGGCGTGGTGGTAAACCGAAGTTGCGTATTCGTCGGGGTCGAGTGCAAGATACAGGCACAGCGTCTTACCGCGGATTTTGAACCTTGCAATGGTCTCTCTGCCCTTATTGAAACGCTCGGCCGCCCATGCAACGTTGGAGTTTACTTTCTTATAGGAAAGCAGCGCCGTCTTTACCTGACCGTAGTAAGCCTTCTGGTCGTCCGTTCCCTGAATGATTCTTGCAATGAACGAACGGTTGTACTTCATCATGTTGGCAAAGTCTATACCGCCGAAGCTGCCTTCCATACCGTCGGGCATAATCTCGTCGTCGGCAAGGTTCTCGTCGATTTCTTCAACCAGCTCTTCTATCTGGTCGGTCTCTTCCTCGGCTTCCTCTTCAACCTCTTCCTCGACCGCTTCCTCAACGGGCTCTTCTACGACTTCTTCAACTACTTCTTCCGGCTCTTCCTCGACGACCTCTTCAACTTCCTCTTCGGCTTCTTCCTCGCCTACGATGTCGCTTACGGTCACGAGCTCTTCCTCAACGACTTCTTCCTCTTCTTCCTCGATTTCTTCAACCGCTTCCGCAGCAGCCGTTTCGGAAACGCCCGCGGCAACCACTATGCCGCTTAAAAGCATTTCCTTGATTTCGGCAACGTCCTCGTCAATCTTGTCGAAGCGCTTGCCGTATTCTTCCTTAATCTCTTCAACATCGCCGTCGAACTTATCCAGGCGCTTGCCGTACTCTTCTTCAAGCTTGGCGTAACGCTCGTCGTTCTCCTTGGTAATCTCCTCGGAGATGCTCTCGGTGATGCGGTTCAGACCTTCCTCGTCTATTACTATATCGTAATCGTTGTTCTCCTGGCTCTCCACGATTCTTTCGGAAACGGAGTCCGCAATTCCTTCGTTGTCGATAACCAGTTTTTCGCTTACGGAATTTGCAATGCTCTCGCTGTCGATGACGGGCGTCGAGGGCAGAGCGGGAATTATGCCGGCTATTACCTTATCGGCAATGTCCGCACTGTCGATTTCGGGCATATAGTTAGAAAGCACCGCAGCCGCCTTGTCCGCAAGCAGGTCTTCGTTGATGTCGGCGTTGACCGAAAGTTTTTCGGAGATTGCTCTTGCAAGCTCGTCGGTGTCGATTTCCTCTCCCGAACCGGAAGACATGAACGCGGGGTTGAGCTTTTCCGCTACGGCAGCCGCAATGACGTCGTAGTCGAGTTTGCTCTCCACTGCCTTTGCAAGCGAATCGCAGCCGTCGTCGTCGACGGTAATTTCAAACTGCTCGGGCGAGATGGAACCGACGCGCTTTGCAACGCAGTCGGCGATTTCGTCCGAATCGATAGCCCCGGCAAGATTCTTGACGACCGCGTCGGCAATGAGCTCGTCCGAAAGCGAGAAGTTGAGGCGCGCCGCAATACCTTCGGCAAGTGCCTCCTCGTCGAGATTGGCTTCGACTGCGGCGGGGGTCGCCTCTGCCGTCTCCTCTCTCAGCCGCTCCGCAATCGCTTCGGCAATCTTTTCTTCGCTCAAAGCAGGCTCTGCGTTGTAAGCAGGTATTACTATCTTGTCCGCAACCTTTCTGGAAAGCTCCTCCATATCAAGGTCTGCGGGCTCGGCACTGCCGACCACCGTCTGGGGTATAATAATCTGTTCCGCAACGCGCGCCGCGATATAGTCAGCCGACACGGGCTCCTGAACGGAAACCGAAACCGCCTCGGCAACCTTTGCCGCAAGCAGGTCGTAGTCGATTTCCGCCTGAACGGATACGGGTTCGGGGTCCGGCGCCGCCGAAGCAACCGCCGTTTCCGCCGCCGCGATATTGAACGTGGGCGCAGGCATCTTCTGCGCTATTCTGTCGGCAAGAGTGTCGTAATCGAATTCCTCGGCAACCGCCTGGGGAATAAACATTTTCTTTGCTACCGAATAGCCCAGCTCCTCGTAGTTGATATTGACTGCGGGCATCTTGCCCGTAACTTCCTTTGCAAGTTTATCGTAATCGATTTCCTCGGTAACCGCCTGGGGAATGTACATTCTCTTGGCAACCGCGTAGCCGAGTTCGTCGTAATCGATATTGACGGGAGACGCCGCCGCTGCGGGTGCGGGTGCCGCCGCAAGCGCGTTGAGCTTATCGGCAATCGCCTGCGCGTCAAAGTCCTCCATACCGTTGTCGGGAATGATAATCTTTGCCGCAACGCGCGAAGCAAGGTCGTCCACGTCGAAGTCGACGGGGTTGTTGACGACCTGCGTGACGACGGGCGCGGGCTCGCCGTCGCCCGAAGAAGCGACGACCGGTTCGGGCATCTTAGCCGCAATCTGGTCGGGCAGCTTGTTAATCAGCTTGGAAAGGGTGGTATACAAACCCTCTATCTGCATGGACACGCAGGAAATTTCAAGTTTAAGCTGCTCGTGCTCGTCGGCAAGCTTCTTGATGACGTCCGCGTCAAGCACGGGCACGGCGGTCGTGGAAGCCGCTGCCGCATCCTTATCCTTTTTCTGAGCCGCGATACGGGCTTCAAGCGAACCTATTCTTCTGTTGATCTGGTCCAACTTAGTAAGTATGACGTCCGCCTTTGTCATTTCCCTTCCGCTTCTGGTATCACTCATTTTAATCTCCTTCGCAAAACGCTTAATTGCGGTATATGTGCGCACCAATTACCATATATAAGATACGTACTCGACATTTAGTTTACACCAATTTTAATCAATTGTAAATATAATTAAAGAATTTTTTTGGCTTTTTTTAAGAAATTTTTTCCAAAAAAGGCGCAATATTGCAGCGGCGGGGCGGCAAGGCCTGACCTTTTTTTGATACTATCACTTTTTTTGCTGTCAAAACGCTTGTATATTTTTGCGCAATAGTGTATAATAATTCCAATTTATACAAATTTGAGCGTGTTTGCGGTTAAAAATACGAATTTTATTCATTTTTATGCAAATATGCGAATAAACATAGGTAAATTTTTTTCAGAGAGGTTTTTATATGAGAGTTTACAATTTTGCGGCAGGTCCTTCCACCC
>CAMWHW010000068.1 GCA_947174175.1 uncultured Clostridia bacterium
TACGTCTTTATTCTGGGCGCGGCGGTAAAGGACTTCGAATACCCTTACTTCTTCCTTGACGTCAACGATATCGGCTACGGCGGCGTTATGATTTGGGTAGTTATACTGCTTATAGTGTTCACGGGGCTTGGGTACCTTTTGTGGCTGTTCAACAGAGCCGAGAAGATAAACGGCAAAATCAGATTCGACTTTAAAAATATAAAGTGGCTGAAAATGCCCGAAACGAGTCAACCGCCGTCAATGGCACCCGCAGCGGAAGTTGCCGCAACGGACGACACGGACGACGGTCGGACCGAATAAAACTTTATAAATTATTTTTTCTTTTCCTTGCGGCGCTTATCGTTTATGATTTCAAGCGCCGCTTCGTCTATTAAAGATATCCCCTCTTCCTTTGCAATCTGCACCATCTGGGTGAGCGCGGCTTTTAAGAATATGCGCGGAATTTTGGTAAGCTTTGCGCACGCGTCTTCGGTGAACTTGACTTCGGGGTCTATGCGCGACGCGGCGTAAATTACCGACTTGACGTCGCCCTCCTTTGCCTGAATTTTTTCGGGCACGGGCTTTACGAACTTGGAATACCAGAAATTCGTGCTGTCGCGGTAGCCGTAGTCTACGGGCACGCGCGGAAAGCCCTTTGCGTTTACGCCGTTTATAATGGTGTCGTAATATTTGGGCTTCATTAAAATCTTATCTATTTTAAGTATGAAATGCGCGCCGAACTTACTGGTTATACCGTTGAAATTTCTGTAAGGCGGCTCGTACCCTTCCAGGTTGCCCGCCTTATCTTTAAAAGCGTCCTCCAACGAATCGTCCCATGTGCACTCGAACACCTGAAACGCCTCCTGCAAAATTTTGGGTCTGTCCGCGCCGAGAGTGCTTTCCTTTAAACTGAAAATGCAGTTTTTCATCTTTTCCTCGGTAGTATCGCCGGGGAAGCCAAGGCGCACCGCCTCTTTAAAATACTTCCTTTCGTCGGTTATAAAGTTAAGCGACGCTTTTTTGGTACGCAATAAATTCTGCGCCGTATTGGAGCTGTTGCGGCATTCCAGTATCATTGCGTAATAATCTTTGCCCGCAATATAGTAGGGAAAACACAGCGAATACGCGCCCAGATTGGTCTGACCGTTTTCCGACACGGTACCCACGAGTATGGTGGGCATAGGGAAAAATGCCGAAGTCTGGTAAAAATTGTCAACTATCCGTAAGTCCTTGAAATCTTCCATAATATTACCTCCTCTTATATTATAGTGCGCACGCGCCCGTATGTCAACGGTAAGCGCAAAACCGCCCTTTTGCACGCCCTATCACCCCTTAAAAAAATTGACTTTACACGGCGGAATATTGTATAATTTTTTTTGAATTAACGAGAGGAGAATTTTCAATGGCAGAAAAAGATTCCAAGCCGAAATCGACTTCGAAAACAACCACCCAACCCAAGCCTGCGGCTGCGGCTAAACCCGCTTCCGCAAAGCCCGCGGCTAAGCCCGCAACGGCAAAAGCGGCGACCCCCGCAAAGCCCGCGGCAAAACCTGCGGGGACGGCAGCGCCCAAAGCGGAGCCAAAGGCAGCGGCTAAAACTGAGACAGCTCCCAAGGCAAAACCGGAGGCTAAGCCCGCCAAGACCGCAGCCCCCGCCAAGAGCGAGGCTAAGCCTGCAACTACCAAAGCTGCGGCAAAGAGCGAGCCCAAGCCCAAGGCGCAGAAAGCCGAAGCCAAACCCGAAGCTAAACCTGCGGCAAAACCCGCGGCTAAGCCCGTTGCGGAAAGCAAGGCTGCGCCTAAGGCTGAAACCAAGAAAAGCGAAACCGCCGCGGCGGTTGCCGCACCTAAGGGTGCGGCAAAGACCGCTCCCAGGGAACAGCCCGAAAAGGTTAAGCCCGCCGCAAGCGTAACCAACGAAAAGCAAAAGAGCAAGCCCGCAAAGGACAAGGCAACCAAAGCCAAGACCAAAGAGGGCGGCAAAAAGGGCGGCGCGGTTGCCTTAACCGCCAACAAGAAGCGCTTTATAGCAATTGCCGTAGTTGCGTTCGTTATGATACTTGCGCTGGTAATAGGCATTACGCTGGGCGTGCGTTCGTGTTCTAACAGACTGCCCGTATACGGCGACACGGACTACTACAACGTCAATGCGCATTACACCACTACCACCGTCGGCTACTCGGCGCAGACCAATGGCAAGGTTGCGGCGAACAAGCCCGTTGCGGAAGTAAGAAACGAGAGCGCGGCGTTTGACAGCGACGCAATCAGCAGCGTTTTCGAGGGCAAAAACCGTTACCCCACTTACGGCTCGACTTTAAGGCACGTAATAGGTGACGGTGACGCACAGGTTGCCGCAAGAAACGCGATAATAGCCGAATCGGGTTATCTGTGCGCATGGGGAACGGCAGGCGCAAACAACGGCGGCGCACAGTCCGCTGATAAGTATACGAAAATAGACAAGGACGGCTGGCTCTACCAGAAAAAGGACGGTGAGTGGATACACTCGCTTTTATGGAATCAAACCGAATACACCGAAGCTAATTACAGACAGCTGTATAAACATACCGCCGCACAGGGTATGTATATGGAAGGTTACACCAAAAACGGCGTGACCTACGAAATATCCGACAAAGCCGAGCGCGTTGTTAAATATGTGAATATGAAGCAACGCGGATACGGCTACGGCATTACGGGTTTGTACGCTCCCGCGGGCGAGGTCATAAAAGTAGAACTCAGCGGCAAGGATATGAACGCGACGGGCGGCATAACCGTACATATCGGTCAGGCGCTTTACAACGGTCAGGCTAACAACATCTGGGCTTCCAAGAACCAGATGCAGCGCTTCCCCTACCTTCTGACTACTCTTCAACTGAACAAAGAAACCTGCGATTACGACGAGGCAACGGATACCTGGACGGGCTATATCGGCTCGTTTATAGGCGGACCCATTTATATCCGCAGCAACGAACCCGACTTCACCGCAAAAATTTCGGGCGGCGTTGAATACCTCCACTTCATTCTGGGCTACACCACCGAGGAGGAGTTCAACAGATTAAAGAAGACCTCGCGCATACCCATGTTCGATCTGGAAGTCTGGGCCCGCGGCGTACTCTTCTCGGGACCGAGATATTACGCAGAAGCATTTTCATACGAAGACCTTTACAAGGCGGCAGTTCTTTGGGATAAGGTTGCGTCGGTAACCACCACCAACGGCAGAAACACCGGCATAGTATTCCTGTTCGACCCCTTCGTTGCGGCTGGCGCGGCGGTTGCCTTCCCCGGCAGAGACTCGGTCAACTGCCCCGCAGGCTGGATGCCGCAGGCGCTCAACTACGAAGGACTCGTAACTTCCGGTTCCTGGGGTAACTTCCACGAATACCACCACAACTTCCAGAATTACGGCGTATCCTCGGGCGCAAACGGCGAGGTTACCAATAACGCGCTCAACCTCGTTTCGTACAGTCTGTTTACCAAAATATCATCCAAGCGCGGAATGAACAGCTACGGCTCGCAGGGACTGGGCGGCTGGAACAACTACACCTGCGCGCCCTGGGTTATACAGCGCGTAAACGCGGGACAGATTGAGTCCACCAACGGTCTTGCCATTTACGCAACTTTACTGCATAACTTCGGACAGGACGCGTTTATTAAAGCGAGAGGCACCACCGGAACCAACGCTTACCTGGACAAATGGGCGAATTTAACCCATCAGGATATGACCTATTTTGCAGGCGCGATAACGGCTTACGGCACGGGCGCTTATACCCCTTCCGACGCCGTCAAGAACGCCAACTATCCGCTCTTCGTTCCCGTCGCTTCGGTATACCAGACGGGCAGAAGCTATCTGTACGACGGCGAAAAGCGCGATATAAAGACAATGCAGCCCTACGTTATCCCCTACGGTAAGGAATTCACCGTAGACCTGCGCGACTACACCGCGCCCGGCGGTCAGTACGCAAGCGGAAGCGTGGTTATAGGAAAAGGCTTTAAGTACAAAATAAAGGAAGTAACCCAGCCTTCAAACGGCAAGCTGGAAAAGACGGATACGGAAGGCGTTTATACCTATACTCCCGACAAAAAGAACAAAAGTCTGTTCTCAGGTCAGATAAGAGTGACGCTTGAAATTTACAACGCCGATGACGATTCGCGCATGTATAACGGACATGCGCTTGAAGACGTAGACCTCATTCTGGAATTCGAGCAGTCGCACGAAACCAACAAGATGACGCTTGAAAGAACGACCTACACCTACACCGCCGAAACTATGTACAAGGACGCGGTAGAAGCCTACGAAAAGGGCTTTAAGGGCTATGAAACGGTCGTCGAGCAGGACCAGTTCAACCCCACGCAGAACTGCAACACGGATATATGGTTCTATCCCGTTGCCGAAAAGCCTTCGCGCCCCGATGCTCCCGATAAATATTTCTTCCACGACAATAATATCGAGGTTATAGACGGCAAGCTTTACTTTGACGCGGACGGCAAATACCGCGTATATCTGCGCGGCAGAAACAACTGCGCGTTGTACTTCTCGCTTGACGGCAAGGATTACACTCTCGGCGCAAAGATTACCAAAGACACCCCCACCAACGGCGCTACGGCAAACTTCCGTACGAACGCACCCGATACCTATTTCGATATAGAATTTATCGAAGGCAAGGTCAACGTTACCTTATTCGTAAACGGCGGCGCTGCCAAGGAGTTTACGCTTAAACTCAAAGAGGGCAAAAAGGAAATAGAAAACTGGCTGTTTATAAAGGAAGTACTCATCGTAGAGCCGAGCGCACGCAGCTTTATAGGCGTAGGAATGTCGCAGTGGACGCAGGCGATGTTCACCATTCAGGAAGAGTATTACAAGAACGATAACAAGACGACGGTCGACAGTCAGGATGCCGAAGGCTACGCATATACCAAAACGACTTACAAGAATTACCTCGGCATTGCCGTTGCGTATACCAGGACCGATAAAAACGGAAAGACGGAATATTTCAAACAGAGCGGCGAAAAAATCACCTCGAAAGAATTTTCGGAAATGACCGAATCGAAGCTGATTGCTCCCACCTCCGCCAACTACGTTAACGCGTACAGAAGCACCTACGAGTTCAAAGCCGAGTTTACAAGCGAGTATTTCTATAAGAGAAATTATAGATACGACTATAAGGACAACGTTCACGTGCCTGACGATAGCGTATCCTTAACCAATACGAATTACGCCGCACCTCCCAAGAGTTGGGGTTGGGGCAACTTCCCTATCGAAAACCTGACCGACGGTAAAGCTAATACGTATATTCACACTAACTGGAAGGTTTCGGCAAACAAGCCCTTGGATATGACGTTTGACCTCGGCGAGGAAAGAAACATCAACAGAATTACTTTCTACTGCCGCAACAACAACGGCATGCTGGAAACACCAAAAGCGTTTACGGTTGAAGGCAGTCTGGACGGAACCACGTGGTTCAACGTTGCCGAGTTTACCAACGCTCCCAGAAACGGCAATCAGGTCAACGCCGATTTCAACGAAACGACGTTGCGTTATTGCAGAATTAAAATCAGCGCGGCGCATCAGAATAACGGAGATTATTATATCGTACTCGGTCAGGTTACGTTTACGCATTCTACCGAAGTGCTGGGCGGAAAGCAGTATACGCCCGACGACGATATGTTTACCTACAAAGGCAAATGGAGCGGCATGCAAACGGCTTCCTCGTTCGGTCACGTTGCAATAGGCGCAAGCGGCGCAAAGATGACCTTTGAGTTTACGGGCACCAGAATTGCGCTCCTCTCCTCCAACGCGTACGGCAAGAGCTTTAAGGTGTATATCGACGGCAAAAAGGTCGACTCAGTTGCACTTAAAGAGGACACCTCCCCTTACGGAGTATCGTATATGAGCGGCAAGCTTGCGCAGGGCAAGCACAAGGTCGAGGTGAGATTGGCGGGCAAATCTACGATTGACTCGGTAGTAACCTTCGACGAAGGCGAGTAAGATTAAATAACGATTAAAGGCGCAACGCGGAAAACCGCGTTGCGCCTTATGC
>CAMWHW010000069.1 GCA_947174175.1 uncultured Clostridia bacterium
AACGGAAGCCTCGGTGGGAACTTCGCCGGGACGCAGTCTTCTGTACAGCTCGATAAGACCGTCGCTCTCGGACTTGGTTGCGTCCTTAGCGATGGTGTTTTCAATCATCTTGTCGTCGGCGAACAGGTCTAAAATAGCTCTGTCGGAGCCGAAGCCGAGCGCTCTCAAAAGCACGGTAGAACAGATTTTACGCTTTCTGTCGACGTGCACCCACTGAACGCCCTGGGCGTCCTGCTCGAATTCCAGCCACGCGCCGCGGTTGGGGATAACCGTGGTGCCGAACATTTCCTTACCGGTCTTGTCCCTCTCCATTGCGTTGTAGGAGCCGGGCGAACGGACGAGCTGCGATACGATAACGCGCTCCGCACCGTTGATAATGAACGAGCCGCTGTCCGTCATTAAGGGGAATTCGCCCATAAAGACGTCCTGGTCTATAACCTCGTCCTTGACCTTGTTGACCAGTCTGACTTTAACGTGCAGAGGAAGCGCGTATGTTGCGTCGCGGTTGCGGCACTCCTTTTCGTCATACTTAGGTCTCTCGTCGAACCAGTGGTCGAGGAAATACAGCTCGAAGTGGTCGGAATAGTCGGTTATGGGAGAAAAGTCCTCGAATACCTCTCCTATACCTTCGTCGATGAAAGTCTGATAGCTCGACTTCTGAATTTCAACGAGGTCTGGAATATCGATGACTTCGTTGATTTTGCCGAACTTTCTTCTTTCGGTTTTGCCATACCTGTGAACGGGTAAATTCATTAAAATACTTACTCCTTGTTTTTTATTTCACGTGTTTGGCGATTATGCGTATATATCTTTTCACCGCAAAAAATCTTACGTTTCGTGGGTTGAGCGCAAAGGGCGGGTTTTTATAATTTTTCAACCCTCTTGACAAAATTCCGCCGCAAAAAATTTTTCGTGCTTGAAAGAATTTGTCCTATACCCTTTACAATTTTTATATTATAGTGTATAATCTACTGCGTTAATCGCCGTTTTTCGACGGTTTTCCGCCCCGTTTTTACTGCTATAAATAGCCAAAAAAGGTAAAATTGGGCATTAAGCGCATTGTAATACAGAATAGTATTATAAAACTGTCAACCCGACAAGTCAAGCAAAAATCGACTTGCTTGGAAATTTATTGAAAATAATACTGAATTTTATGAAAAAACTTTTTAGTCAAATTTCAAAATTTGGCAAAATTGCATTAATTGTAATTATTATTTGTGGTTTAACTTTAATAAGCAGCGCTATAATTTGTGCCTTAGTCCCAAACTTGATTGTAAAAATTGTTTTCGGGATTTTGATTGCCATAAGCGCTTTAATTATGATAATTTTCGCAAGCTTAGTACAGTTATTTCATTAAAGGGATAAACAATGAGAATAGATAAATTTTTGAAAGTTTCCAGAATTTTAAAGCGGCGCACAGTGGCGCGCGAGGCGTGCGACGGCGGCAAAGTCATTATAAACGGAAAAGAAGTCAAGCCCTCCCACCCCGTCAAGGCGGGCGACGTCGTGGAAATAGACTACGCGACGGGCGTTCTTAAATTCCGTATTATTGAAATAAAGGAAACGGTGAAAAAGGACGAAGCCGCCTCCCTTTACGAAATAATTTCCTAAAAAATAAATTTTCGCTTTTTTTAAGCCCTTTTGCCGTTGCAACCCGCGGCGATTTGTGATATTATAAATTTGTATATGTTTAAGATTTTACTTTCCAAATTAAAAGAGGCGGTAATATCCGTACTGCCCGTAACGATAATCGTACTTATTATTTCCTTTACGCCGCTCGCGAATCTGACGACGACCGAGACGGTGGCTTTCGTAGTTTCGGCCGTGGGACTTATAGTCGGCATAGCGCTGTTCAACCTTGGCGCGGACCTTGCTATGACCCCCATGGGCGGACACGTCGGCACCGGTCTTACCAAATCGAAAAAGGTATTGATTCTGCTTTCGGTATGTTTCGTTATGGGTTTGCTTATAACCATAGCGGAGCCCGACCTTTCGGTACTTGCAGAGCAGGTTAAGGACATTATGCCCGGCGGCGCAACCGTGGGCAAGTGGCTTCTTATTATCACCGTCGGCGTGGGCGTTGGTTTATTCCTCGTTATCGCCATTTTAAAAATAGTTTTCCACAAGGACCTTTCGGCATTCGTAATGTTCTTTTACATGATGCTGTTCGCGCTGTGCGCAATTCTTGCGGAAAACGGAAAGTTCCCGCTTATCCCCCTCTCCTTCGATTCGGGCGGCGTTACCACGGGTCCCATCACCGTTCCCTTTATAATGGCTCTCGGCGTTGGCATTGCGGCAACCATAGGCGGAAAGGATTCCAACGAAAACTCTTTCGGTCTTATCGCGCTCTGCTCGGTTGGACCCATCATAGCGGTTATGGCGCTTTCGCTTCTTACCAAGGGTGAGCTGGGCGCTTACGACACTTCCATTTACGAAATCGGCAATTATATAGGCAAAAACTTCGGGCACACCATTTTAGACACGGTTAAGGAAGTCGCCCTTGCTCTTGCGCTTATAGTTGCGTTCTTCATTATTTTGCAGTTCACCATTTTAAAGCTGCCCAAGCAAAAACTCATTCAGATTGCCATAGGCATAGGCTACACCTTCTTCGGACTGGTTATCTTCCTCGTTTCCGTTAAAGTAGGTTTTATGCCCATAGGCTTCAAGATGGGCACGCAGATTGCCGCAAACAGCACGCCGCTTTTAGTCGTGCTCGGCTTTATACTCGGTATGGTGGTCGTCCTTGCAGAGCCCGCCGTACACGTTTTGAACAAGCAGGTTGAAGAGATTACCAACGGCGGCGTAAAGAAAATCGAAATGCTGGTTGCGCTGTCGGTTGCGGTCGGCATATCCATAGGTCTTTCGGCGCTTAGAATGATTTTCAAATTCTCCATACTGTACTATCTGGTACCCGGCTATTTAATCTCGCTGGGGCTGTCGTTCTTCGTTCCGAAAATATACACGGCGATAGCGTTCGACTCGGGCGGCGTTGCCTCCGGTCCTCTGACGTCGAGCTTTATACTCCCTCTCGTCATAGGCGCGTGCGAAGCCGTGCAGGGCTCGTCCAACATATACGGCTTTGCGTTCGGCGTAGTCGCAATGGTTGCAATGACCCCTCTCATCACCATACAGATACTCGGCTTCAAGGCCGTTATGTCGTCCAAGGTGCGCGCAAAGATTACCATGCGCCGCATACTTGCAGCCGACGACGAACAGATTATATACTTCAAATAAGGAACGTTTTTTATGGCGGAAAAAATCAAGGAAGCCAAAACTAAATTGAAAGAGGCAAAAGTTAAGGTGCACGGCAAGGTTGCCGAAAAAAAGAAGGCGGTAAAAACCGCAGTCACCAAAGTCAAGGGCAACCCCAACACCGTCACCTCCAACAGACTTAAACTGCTTATTACCGTCGTTGCCAGAAATAAGTCGGAATACTACACCGACCTCATTCAGTCGTTCGACGTGAACATGCAGACGGTTGCGCTTGCCCAGGGCACCGCCACTGCGGGTATGGTCAGATACTTAGGTCTTACCGACACGGACAAGTGCGTTATTATGAGCGTTATTCAGGAAACCAAGCTGCCCGACGCGCTCAGCGCTCTGGAAGAAAAATTCAAGACGGTCAAGGGCGGCAACGGCATAGCTTTCACCGTAAAGCTTACCAGCGTGATAGGCACGCTGCTATTCGGGTTTTTAAGCAACAACAAGACGGTCGTCAAGGAGGGCAAATAAATGGCTAATTACGAAGTGGTTATGTGCATAGTCAACGCGGGATATTCGGACGTCGTTATGGACGCGGCAAGGGAAGTCGGCGCGCGCGGCGGCACGGTTATTCACGCACGCGGTACGGCAAATAAGGAAGCCGAGGAATTTTTCCATATCACCATTCAGCCCGACAAGGACATAGTTATGATTTTAGTGCCCGCCGAAATTAAGGACGCGGTTCTGCACGCGCTGTACCGCAACGCGGGACTTAAAACCGAAGGTCAGGGCATAGCCTTTTCGATGCCCGTCGACCAGGTCGTCGGCATTTCCGATTCAAGTGCCAAGCCCGAAGAAAGCAAAGAAGCCGGCAAACCCGAAGAGGCGGCTGCCGAAGCTCAGCCCTCTGCTCCCTCCGACGGCGAAAAGACGGAAAGCGAAAGCAAATGAAAATAAGCGTTATAGTCTGCGCGGCTGGCAGGGGCGAACGCGCAGGAATGGGCAGGAACAAACTGCTCGTTCCATTTAACGGCGCCAACGCGCTGTATTACACCCTTGAAGCCGTCCGCCGCTTTTCGGTCAGTCTTAACGGAAGCGGCGCGGACGAAGTGAGCGACATTATAGTCACCTCCTCCGCCGAAGACTTTGAAGAAATTGAAGCGCTCTGCAAGCCGTACGGTTATAAGATTGTTTTAGGCGGCGCAACGAGAAGCCAAAGCGTTGCCAACGCACTTAACGAGGTCACGGGCGAAATAGTTCTCATTCAGGACGGGGCGCGCCCCTACACCACCACCGAGCAATACGCGGCGTGTGTGGAGTGCGTAAAGCAATACGGAAGCGCGGTTACGGCAATGCCCGCCACCGACACCACCGTAATAGAAAAGGACGGATACGTCAACAATATCCCTGCGCGAAACGCCGTTTACCGCGTTCAGACGCCGCAGGGTTTTTATACGCGGGAAATTAAGCGTGCCTACGAGCTTGCGGCAAACGACGGCGGAATATACACAGACGACGGAGCGGTTTACTCACGCTATATCTCCCCCGCGCGCATTTGTCCATGCGGCACGGAGAGCAACAGAAAACTGACCTATAAAGAAGATTTTTCAAATACCGTTACGGACAAGACAATTTGCGTAGACGGCAGTAAAGTAGGCTATGGTGTTGACGTGCACGCGTTCGGCAAACAGTGCAATTTCGTGACTCTGTGCGGAGTTAAAATTCCCTGCGATACGGGGCTTATCGCCCACAGCGACGGCGACGTAGCTCTGCACGCCGTTATGGACGCAATACTCTCGGCGGCAGGACTTAAAGACATAGGTCACTACTTCCCCGACAGCGACCCCGCGTACAAGGGTGCGGACAGCGCAAAGCTGCTTGCAACGGTTATAGGCGAGGCACAAAAAAAGGGTCTGCGCGTAAGCGGACTTTCGATAGCTATTCAGGCGGAAAAGCCGAGGCTTGCCGCTCATATAGACGAAATGATTAAAAACCTCAGCGCACTGACCGGCGCCGCCGCGGACGATATTTCCGTAACGGCGGGCACGTGCGAAGGGCTTGGCTTCGTGGGCGAAGGGCGCGGGATATGCGCCTACTGCACCGCGGTTCTTACGCAATCAAGGTAATACTATGGCAAAATCAAACACGACGGTATTCGTATGCAGCGATTGCGGAGCCACCAGCCCCAGATGGCTGGGACGGTGCCCCTCATGCGGACAATTCAATACTATGGCGGAGGAAATCGTAAAGCCTGCCTCCACTGCGGACGGCAACAAAAAGAGCCTCTACTCCCTGCCTACGGCAAAGCCCCTTTCAAAGATTACTTACGAACGGCACGACCGCGTACCTTCGGGCATATCCGAATTCGACACGGTGCTGGGCGGCGGCATAGTCGCAGGCTCGCTGGTGCTTCTTGGCGGCGACCCCGGCATAGGCAAGTCCACCCTTTTAACGCAGATTGCAGCGCACCTTTCGGACAAGCATAAGGTGCTGTATTTTTCCGCCGAGGAAAGCTGCTCGCAGGTCAAGATGCGCTGTGACCGCTTGGGGTGCGGCGGCGAGAATATGCTGCTTTTAAACGGCACGTGCATTGACAATCTTGAAAGCGAGCTGGACGGCGTGGAATTCTGCGTAATCGACAGTATTCAGGCGGTATACACGGACGACTTGTCCTCTTCCTCGGGTTCGGTCGGTCAGGTGCGCGAGTGCGCAACCAAGCTCATGCGCATTGCCAAGAGCCGCAATATAACCTTCTTTATAAT
>CAMWHW010000070.1 GCA_947174175.1 uncultured Clostridia bacterium
AAAAGCCGACCTTGAAAAGGCGGGCGTACCCGAAAACCTTGTTCGCCTTTCTGTGGGAATCGAGAACCCCGACGACATTATCGCCGACCTTGAACAGGCGCTTGCCAACCTTTAACTAACCCCGAAAAAGCGGATAATTTGCGGTTAACCCCGTAATATGCCGCCTCCAAAGAGGAAATTTATGCCTATTGTAATCGATAAGGACATACCCGCATACAAAATTCTGACGGGCGAAAAGATATTCGTTATGGACAAAGGGCGCGCGGACGTTCAGGACATACGCCCCATAGAAATTGCCATACTCAATCTTATGCCCACCAAGGAAACTACGGAAACGCAGTTTATGCGCCTTCTTTCCAATTCGCCGTTACAGGTAAACGTGACGCTGGTGCGCACGCAGACTTATAACCCCACGCACGTGGAGGCGAAGTATCTTTCGCGGTTTTATAAAAATTTCGAGGACGTGAAGAGCAAGCGTTTCGACGGTATGATTATTACGGGCGCTCCCGTGGAAAATCTGGAATTCGAGGACGTTGCTTACTGGAAAGAGCTGGAAGAAATTCTTGACTGGACCAAGACCAACGTCACCTCCACGCTGTTTATATGCTGGGGTGCGCAGGCTGCTCTGCACTACTTCTACGGCATTAAAAAGCATCCGCTTAAAGAAAAATGCTTCGGCATATTCGCCCACCAACGCGTGAACGACGGCGAGGTTGAACCGCTTATGCGCGGCATTTCGGACGAGTTCCATATGCCGCACTCCCGCCACACAATAATCTACGCCGACGACATAAAAAACGAGAAGAGGCTGAAAATTCTGGCGTATTCAAAGAAGGCGGGTGCGAGCATAATCAAGAGCGTCGACAACCGCCGCGTTTTCGTGACGGGGCATATGGAGTACGACCGCGACACGCTGAAACGCGAATACGAGCGCGACAAGGCAAAGGGGCTGCCCATAAAGCCGCCAGAAAATTACTTTGCCGACAAGGAGATGACCAAGGTCAAAATGAACTGGTCGTCCACCTCCAACCTGTTCTATATAAACTGGCTGAACTATTACGTTTACCAGGTTACGCCCTACGACCTTTAAAATTAAAAGCCCTTGCGCACCGCGCAAGGGCTTTATTTTATTTTTCTTCCTTATACAGCTTAGCCAAGCCGCCTTCGCTGGTTTCGCGGTAGCGCCCCGAAAGGTCGCGCCCCGTTTCGTACATAGTGGTGATAATGGTATCCAGCGACACCTTGCGGGTATAGGTCAAAAAGTTTGCTATGTTGACGGCGTTTATCGCGCGCATTGCCGCAACGGCGTTGCGCTCGATACAGGGTATCTGCACAAGCCCGTTAACGGGGTCGCAGGTGAGTCCCAGGTGGTGTTCCATTGCAACCTCCGCGGCGTATTCCACCTGCTCTATATCCATCTCGTAAAGCTCGGCAAGCCCCGCGGCAGCCATCGAACAAGCCGCGCCTATTTCCGCCTGACAGCCGCACTCCGCGCCGCTAATCGAGGCGTTTGTCTTGATGAGATTGCCGACTATTCCCGCAGCCGCAAGCGCGCGCACTATCTGCCCGTCGGTAAACTTGCGCTGCTTTTTCATATAGTACATAACCGCGGGAAGCACTCCGCACGAACCGCAGGTAGGCGCCGTAACCACAGTGCCGCCCGCCGCGTTCTGTTCGGCAACCGCAAACGCAAAGGCGCATATCATACGGTTTTCGGCAATCTCCTCGGTTTCGCCTATGTGCTTGCTCTGCCAAAGATACTTTGCCTTGCGCATGACGTGCAGTCCGCCCGGCAGCTCGCCGTCGGCGTTAAGCCCCTCTTTAAGCGTAGCTTTCATCTGCTCCCACACGGAAGTCAGATATTCCTCCATTTGCGGCTCCACCGAAAAGACGTAGTCCGAAAGGCGCATATCCTCTTCCTTCAAGTAGCGCTTGATTTCCCCAAAGCTGTTCAGCGGATAAACCTCGGGCACTTCGGCTATGTTCTGCCCCTGAAAGACTATTCTGCCGCCGCCCACCGAAAGTACTGCGTGGGAAGCGATTTCCTTGCCGTCCTTCAATACCGAAACCAACATAGTATTGGGGTGGGGAAGATTTTCACGCGCGCTATCGAAAGTAATTTCCGCGCTTTCTCCCAGCACTTTTTTTAAAACCGCATCCGTGCCGTGCCCCTTTCCCGTGAGGGCAAGTGAACCGCACAGCGTTATTTTAAAACGCGCGTCGGGATATAACTTTTTAAGCTTGACTGCCGCCGCTTCCGGTCCCATACTGTGCGACGAGGACGGACCCGCGCCTATGCGGTACAACTCTTTTAACGATTGCATACGCTCCTCTTTTCAGTGAAATTTAATCTGCCGTTCTGAACTCGTTTTTATTGAAAGTAACCCGAACGGGAAACTCGTTTAAACCGCGCCTTACCGTAAATTCAACGGCGTCACCCGCGGTTACCGACAGCATAATATCGTCGATATTGTGCTCGCGCATGACCTCTACTTCGTCCACCGTCGAACCGTTGCGGATAACCTTTATGTGCTTAATGACGTCGCCCGCGCGCAGACTGAGCACCGCGCCGCTGTTGAACGCGATTTCCGTCACGCTTACAACCTCGCGTATTTCCGCCACTCCCTGAGCGTTAAGCCCCGTGGAATAGCTGTCCTTTACGGTAAACCTGATTCCGTGGTTCAAAATACTTACGCCGCGCGTTTTTTCGCCAGAATAGGCGTTCAGCATCTTATTGACCACGCGCCTCGTTGAAGCGGCGGTAATTGCGTATCCCCTGTCGGCATACTTCTTGCTGCTTGCGGATACCAGACCGACCAGCTCGCCGTCCCCGTTAAAAAGTCCGCCGCCCGAATTGCCCGGGTTTATGGGAGCCGACGTGCGCACCGCGGGGTGCGAGCGGACGTCCGGCTTTTCCTCCGTACCGGCGTTGACCGATATCTCTTCCAGATCCTTGGTGATATATCCTACGGTCGCGCTCATAGTTTCGCCGTTGGCGTTGCCTATCGCGTACACCGTTTCGCCGATATAGTTTTCCTCGCGCATGCACCAGTTCATCTTTTCCGCCTTGGAAGCCTTGACTATATCGCTGCCCGTGATCTTTAAAAGAGCGGCGTCGTAGGTTATGCTTGCGGCGATAAGCTCGGCGGGAATTGCGTTTTTATTTTTGACTTTATAATTATCGCATTCGTAGCCGTACAGCCAGACTGAAATATCTTCACTGTATCTGTCGCCGAGAACGTTATCGTCGGGCGAATACACCACGTGGCAGTTGGTCAGCACTATCATATCGCCGCTTTCCCTGTCGATATCGATAATGATGCCCGAACCCGCGCTTCTGCTGACCTGATAGCTGCTTGTCGTGCCCTTTTTAAACCGCGAAATTACGGACACGCTTGCCATAAGCGATTTGTTTATGCAAGCCTTTAACGAGGTTATATATTCAAGGTCGGCGGACGAATAGGAAAGATACTGCTTTAAAAATTCGTCCATGGTCAGGTCGGGGTTGCCCGACTCGACTTTTGCCGCCTCGTATATGTCGTATATATTGAGGTCTTTGCCGTTTACGCCGTCCCTTCCCGACGAGGCGCAGCCGCCGAAAAGCGCCGCAAGCCCCACCGCGGAGGACATGGCGGCGACGGCGAATATTCTTTTAAAAGCTCTGCTTTTTTTCATACTTCACCTTACGGCTTAAAGTTCCACGCCGTTTGCTGCAAGCAGCGCGCGCGCCGTTTCAACGCTGTCCACACCCGTCGCGTTCTTTACGGGAGCAAACTCCTTTTCCCTTTCCACCTCAAAGCCCAGACAGCTGCCCGCAAGCTTTACGAGGTCGACCGTAAGCGTTTCCAGCTTGTAGCCGTTGGGCTGTTCGGGAACTACCTTTTTGCCGCCGACAATGCACGCGACTTTTTTATTGGCAAGGTGATAGGGCAGCTTGCTTTTGTAAATGCCGTTCAGCTTTTCCACGCTGAAAAGATAGTTGAGTATTACGCCGAAGCAGTATATAAGTCTGCCCCTGCCGTCGACTTCCGTCTTCTGCTTTTCGGGCATTTCGTAGTATTCGACTATCGCGGGCAGTCCGTCCTCCTTGCAGAGCACGCCCACCTTTTCCTCGGGCGAAACCTTTCTTACAACCTTGCTCGAACACGCCAGACCGCTTAGTATTGTTGCTCCGACGAATACGGGGTCGCATATGCGCTGTAAAACGTTATCCACGCCGTAAACGTTCAGCCATTCTATTTTCTCTTTTTCGAGTATTTTTCCGCACTCCGCTTCCTTTAATGAGGAATACCATCCGCCGTTGCCGTTGGGCGTAAGCACGGGCTTATAAGTTTCCTCCAACAGAATTTTTCCGTCAGTGGAAATCGCGGGCGCGGTCTTCTGAACGTAGAAATGCACCTTGTCCTTTTCGTACCCGAAGTAGTCGTTTTGCTTAAAGAACGAAACGGTCTGCGCGTTGTTTATGGTGCTGGTCATTACGAATAAGTGCGGATACGCCCCCGCCTTTTTTGCAACCGCAATAAGATTGCGCATCTGACATTCGAAAATGGAAAGGCGCTTCGTTACGCCGATATTGAAGGTGCCCTTGGGCGCGTCTATGCCCAGGCGCGTGCCCTGACCGCCCGCCAGAAGAACGGCGGCAACTTTGCCCTTTGAAATAGCTTCCAGACCTACTTTTTCGTATTCGCCGCGCTTATTATCAATCTCTTCCGCGGTGAGCGCGTCCGCGGGCGCAAGCTCTCCCAGGCTTCTTTCATTCGAAAAGTTCAGATTTTCCAGAACCGAAAAATCCATATCGGCAATCGCCGCAAGAAGTTCCCGCTTTTTGCCCTCGTCCAAAAGGTCGTAATATTCCAGCAGGTGCTGCTGGTTATACCTTTCAAGCAGTGCCTGCGCTTGCTTTAAATTCATAATAAAGTGCCTCCGCGAACCATTTAAATACGCCTTATCCCAGTAATAGTAACGACGTACTTTATTATATATTATAAGTAGTATTATGTCAAATTCATTTTAAAAAGTGAAAAGTGTGTGTACGCCGTTTAAATTTGAATAGCGATATTGACTTTTGACGACGGCTATATTATACTTAAATCGTATGAATTTATGCCCGTGCAGATTATTTACGCGGGCAAGGGGGAAAATATGTATTGTCCCGTATGCGGGGAAAAGCTTGCGCTTTACGTGCACGACCAGGAAGGGCTGGTGCCTTTTTGCAAACACTGCGAACAGTTCCGCTTTCCGCAGTTTGCAACCGCCGTTTCCATGGTCGTAACCAACAGAACAAAGGATAAAATTCTGCTTGCAAAGCACAAAAACCAGGACGACTTTATTCTGTTCGCGGGCTACGTCAAAAAGGGCGAAGCGGCGGAAAAGACGGTCACGCGCGAGTTCCGCGAGGAAACAAGGCTGAACGTCGTTAAATACAAGTATATGTCCAGCCGCTATCACGAGCCGCACGACGTGCTTATGCTCAACTTTCTGGTCGTTGCCGAGAACGGCGAAATTGCGCTGGACACTTCCGAGCTGGACGACGCGGTCTGGTTCGACTTCGACGGCGCTTTGAAAGCCATCAGAAAAAATTCGGACGCGGAGGCGTTTTTAAAGAACGCAATCGCCGAACTTAAAAAACCAAATTCGATTTAAAAACGGAGGAAATTATAAATGAATTTACTTGCATCTCTCGGTACGGGCGCGGTTATCGCCATTGCAATAATTGCCGTACTGCTGCTTATCGTCGTAATTATCGTATGCTGGTTCATTGGCTCCAGAAACAGTTTCGTCAGACTGAAAAACGACTGCGAAGAAGCTTTTTCGACCATTGACGGCTAT
>CAMWHW010000071.1 GCA_947174175.1 uncultured Clostridia bacterium
CCGGGTAGAAGCAGTAGCTTTCTCCGCCGCTGAACGCCAGCCTTTTGGGAAGGACTGTAAGCGAAAGCAATAAAATAAACGCCGCCGCCAAAGTCAACGCTATAACCGTTGCCGTGCGCATTTTCCGCATAAAAAAAGCCCTCCCGTAAGTTTTACGAAAGGGTTATTGCCAGTATCCGGCTTATTTATTCATTTAAATTTTAACGTTTTGTTGCGACAAGTTCGAGATATGTAAAAGCAATTAAAGGACGTGCCTTCCGGTGGCTCACCGGCAACCGCCGCAGGTCTTGCAGTTGCCGCTGCACTTTTTTAGCTGCTTGCCCGTGGCGGTGTACATTTCGCCGCAGAACGACCTTTCCGCAGCGGCGCCGCAGTCGGGGCACTTAACTTCGTCGGTATATTTTTTTACCAGTTCATCGAATTTCTTTCCGCACGCGGGGCAGCGGTATTGCAAAATCGGCATATTATTTTTTCTTCCTGTTCTTTCTCTGTTTCTTACCCTTGCGGCGGAAAATCGGCTTGCTTTTAAGCATTATTACGGCTATCGCCGCCGTCAGCGCGAGCGCGCCCGCAATCACCACCCAGAACCATACGGTAGAGGTTTCGCCGTGGAATGCCTGAAAGGGCACGGGCATATTCATACCCCAGAAGCCCGCAATCATGGTGGGAATGGCAAGCAGAATGGTGATGATGGTTAGTTTTTTCATCGAGTCGTTGGCGTTGTTGGAAATTACCGAACCGTAAGCGTCCATCGAAACGGTGAGCGTGTCTTTATAGATTTTACACATTTCAATCGCCTGGTTGCACTCGATTACCAGGTCGTCGTATATATCGGCGTAGTCCTCGTCGGCGGTCACGTGTCCGACCTTTGCAAGCTTTTCGTGCACCTTGGCGTTGGAGTTTAAAGAAGTCGAAAAGTATACCAGCGAATTTTCAAGTTCCAGAAGCTGTAAAATGTCGTCGTTTTTCAGCTTGGTGCCCAGCTCCGCCTGCACGCGCTGGCTGCGTCTGTCAATCTGTTTAAGGCAGTATAAAAAGCGCTTGGCGTTGCCCAGCATAAAATTTAAAATAAACTGCACGGGGTCGTCGCACCTGACCTTGGTGCGCCCCGTGATAAAGTCCTTCAAGACGGGGTTGCCCTTTAAGCAGACCGTCATAATACAGTTTCGGTTATATATGACCGCAAGGGGCAGGGTGGAGTAGGAATCGCCCGCGTCGCTTTCCTCGATTATGGGACAGTCGACGACGAACAGCGAACAGCCCTCGTCAAACTCCGTACGCGCCCTTTCCTCCTCGTCCAGGGCGGCTTTAATCATGTCCTCGGGTATGCCCGTCTGCGCGGCGACTCTTTCTACTTCGCCGTCGGTGGGGCTGACCATATCTACCCAGCAAAGGGGCGTAAAATCTTCGCACTGCGTAAGCGCTGCGTTTTCGCCCGCGATAAAGTATTTAACCATAATTCACCTCAAAAAAACCGTGCGGAAGTATACTCCCGCACGCAAAACAAGGCAAATTTCGGTTTGCAAAATCGGAAGCTACTTACTCTTTTAAATTAAGTATAGATGGATAACCGTCCATAATACCCCTCGGAAATTACTTTCTATTATTCATTATAATCTATATTCCGTCCGTTTGCAACTGATTTTAATTGCTAAAAAGCCGCCGCGCATAGTCTGCGCGGCGGCCGTATTTTTTGCGGTTTTTATCAGATAACTACTTTGCCCTCTATATAGCTTGCAAATATTCCCTCGACGTCGTGCAGTGCGGCAAAGTGGGAGATTAGTTCTTCGGGCGACGCAATCTTAAAGCAGTTCGCCTGGAAATAGCTTTTCAGTGCGGAGAAGAACTTCTTGTCGCCCATAGCCGTGCGCACCGATTCGCACATTAATATGCCCTTGTTGTAAGCGATATTTATATATTCGTAATCGCTTGCAAAGTCTTTCAGGTTTCTTGTCATGGCGGTGTCCGCCTTGCCGAAAATCTGATTATATACCGAATAGTACGCCCTGTACGCCTTTATTGCCGAGCCGAGCGCACCCGTACGGGTGAAGCCGTACGCGGGATAATTTTCAAAGAAGCATACCGTGGAGTAGTCGGCAAGCCCCTCGTCCTGCCATGCGCAGTTGACCTGGTCGCTGCCCACCATTGCGTACCACCACTGGTGCGCGTTTTCGTGCGCTATGGTGTATATGGCGTCGGTCTCTTCCAGCGCGCTGTTAATCATGGTCAGCGCGGGATATTCCATACCGCTCACCGAAAGGGGCGTGAACACTACGGACAGAGTAGGGTAGGCGTACTTGCCGAAGGTTTCCGAAAAATATTCAAGGCTTTCGCACGCGGCGTCAAGCTGGCGCTTGGGCTCGGCTTCGCCGCAGTAGTACAAGGTCACTTCGCAGCCCGCGCTCTCGCGCTTTACCGTCTTGAATTCGTCGGACAAAACGGCGGCAAAGTCACGCGCGTTTTTCAGCTCGTAGCGCGTCGTGGTAACGTCGCCCGAGGCGGAGCTTTCAACCTGCTTTCCGCTGGTGGCCGCCGTATATTCCTTGGGTAAGGTCAGCGTAACGTCGTAATCGGCACATTCCGAAACGAACGGGTCGCCGCAGCTGTAATAGGGGGTCTGCACGAAACCTTCCTGTGAATAGGCGCAAAGAACGGGGTAGAAGTTGCCTAAGTTTACCGTGCTTTCGGTAACGCCCGTGCGGTGGTTTACCTGCGCCAGATTCAGCGTATAGGTTATGGTGACTTTTACGGTCTGGTCGGGATATACCGGCTCGTTTAAAGCTACGTTAAGAATATTTTCGTCCTCGCCCGTAACTTCCCAGCTTGCGCAGCCTTCAACCTTTTCAACGCTCTCTCCGCCGTAGCTCGCGCCCGCATAGTACGCCTTGGCGTCCGCTTCGGTAAGGGGCTTATATTGCGCGCCTTCGCGGTACGCGTTGCCCCACAGGTTGAACTGCAAATCGCGGATTTCGTTATCCGTGGAATTGAAATAGGTAAAGTCCGCAGTGCCTTTAAGGGTGCGTTCTTTCTCGTCGTAAGCCGCCGTAATGACGTACTTCGACCTGTCCGTTTGCTGCTTGTGGCAGGCTGCCAGAGGGAGGGCGGCAAGAGTGAGCGCCGCCGCTGCAAAAATCGCTAACTTTTTCATAGTTTTAAGTTATGTCGCCGCCCGCGCGGATAGAACGGCAAAATGTAACTTTTTTCGCACTGAAAAAATAGTATGTAGGGTATATGAAAATTTGCGTGGTAACGGACAGACGAAAACAACTCTCCGTGCGCCTGCCTCCCTGCGACGTCGTGTTGTTCGGGTTCGGCACGCTCGGACTGGTCGATTACGAAAGCGAACTCAACGGAAAGACCGAAAAATTCGAAACGGCGGCAAAGCTTTCGCACGCCGCGCACTGCGGCGTGCTCTGCGGCTGTATTACCGACAGCCGCGGCTTAATGCGCAAGTCGGTTGCAGTCGCGTCCAACGGCAAGCTTTTAGGCATATCCGATATGCTGAACGTTCTGGACGGGGAGGAGTACAAGAGCGGCGCTAACGTGGGCGTTTACACCATAGGCGGCTACAAGGTGGGCGTGTGCATTGATAACGATTTATACTTTCCCGACTGCGTAAAGGCGTGCGCAATGTGCGGCTGTAATCTTTTGGTCGTTCACGCGGAGGACGTCACCGACGGAATACCGCCCCTTTTAATACGCGCGTACGCATATCTTTACGGTATGCCCGTAGTGCTGTGCGCGGGAAGCACGGCGTTTTTTGCCGATATTTCGGGCGTGATAGCAAGCTCCAACCAGGATATTGCCGTATTCGAAACCTCGCCCAAAAACTGCTACCGCAAGGTAACCTCGCGCGTGCGCGGACTTTTCAGCGATTCGACCGCGGACTTCTGAACGGGCGGCGAAATATTGCTTGTAATCGCTTGTTTTTTTCGGGTGATTATTGTATAATGTAAAAGCAAAATTATCGTTCGGAGCAAACAGGCTATGTTCAGTATGACGGGCTACGGCAGAGGCGAATACAAAGAGGGCGGGTTGGAGATAACCGCCGAGATTAAGACGGTCAACAACCGCTATCTGGATATCTCGGTAAAGTGCCCCAAAATTTTAACCGCGTGCGAGGAGATTATCCGCTCGCTCATAAGGGAAAAACTTACGCGCGGACATGCCGACGTGTTCATATCCGTGACGGACAAGCGCGAAAGGGCGAAGAGCCTTTACCTCGATATCGAGGCGGCGCGCGCTTACGTGGAGAGCGCAAAGGCTATCAAAGCCGCGTTCCCCGAGCTTGCGGACGATTTCACCGTCAGCTCGCTTATGAGGCAGAGCGACGTTTTAAAGCAGGAAGAAGTCAACTCTGCGGACGACGAACTTATAGATGGCTTGAAAACCGCCGTGAACTGCGCGCTGGACAAGCTGAACGCCATGCGCGAGGTCGAGGGAAAGAAGCTTGCCGCCGATATGCTGGCAAGGGTGGACACCATAGAAAAGTCGGTTAAAATGGTTGCCGGGCGCGCTCCGCTGGTTGCCGCCGATTACAAAAAGAGGCTGGAAGAAAAAATTCGGCTGTACACTCAGAACGTCAATCCCGACGAGGGCAGACTGCTTACCGAGGTCGCCGTGTTTGCCGACAAGAGCAATATCGACGAGGAGCTTACCCGACTGGGTTCGCACATAGCGCAGTTCAGGGAGATTGCAAAGGAAAAGCTGGTGGGCAGAAAGTTGGACTTCCTCGTTCAGGAATTCAATAGGGAAACCAACACTATATGTTCCAAGTCCAACGACATAACCATAACCAAGCTCGGGCTGGAACTCAAAAACGAAATCGAAAAAATAAGGGAACAGGTGCAGAACGTTGAGTAAGGGTAAACTTGTAGTTATAAGCGGACCTTCGGGCGTGGGCAAGGGCACGATTGTAAAGGAGCTGTTAAAGCTGCGCCCCAACGCCTCGCTGTCCGTATCCTGCACGACGCGCGCGCCGCGCCAGGGCGAAACAGATGGCGAAAGCTATTTCTTCTTAACGAAGGACGCTTTCGAAAAGATGATAGCGGAAGGCGGCTTCCTGGAATATTCGGAACATTTCGACAACTACTACGGCACGCCCAAGGCGTTCGTGGAAAGCAAGCTGGAAAGCGGCGACGTCATTCTGGAAATAGAGGTGGACGGCGCTCTCAACGTAAGGAGGGTTATGCCCCAGGCGGTGCTTATAATGATTGCCCCTCCCGACAGGGATACGCTGTACGCCCGCTTGAAGGGGCGCGGCACCGAGGGGGAGGATATAATCGCCCGCAGAATGGATAGGGCGGACTACGAACTGGGCAAAAGTCCTTTATACGACTACGTAATAATTAACGACGACCTGCGGACTGCGGTCGGGGAAGTCGAGCATATTTTGGAAAAGGAGAACTGATATATTATGATTAACGTACCTGCGGTAGACAACCTTATCGACAAGCTCGGACACGACGGTCAGCCCGCTTCACGCTACGAACTGTGCGTAGTCGTGGCAAAGCGCGCCCGTCAGCTCATCGAGCGCAACAGCGTAAACAACGTCAACGAAAACCCCGGCAAGCTTAAAGAGATTGCGCTTGCGTGCGAGGAAATCGAGGACGGCAAAATCAAGTCGGTTAAAGACTGATTTTTATTCCGCATTAAAGCCTTCCCCTCAAAGGGGAAGGCTAAATTTCGGCTGAATTCTTAAATAAAATGTTCGCGCAAGTCATAGTAGACATAGCCCACTCTCAGGTGGATAAGGTTTTCGAATATTCCTGTCCGCCCGAAACCAAGGTGGGGTGCAGGGTAAAGGTGCCGTTC
>CAMWHW010000072.1 GCA_947174175.1 uncultured Clostridia bacterium
TTTTGCAACCGCGCCGCACTCTGTTTAATTCAAATGAGCTTTATGTATTCCGACAGGCTTAAACAGCGCGCGTCGGTCTTGTAGATAAGGTATTCTTTAAGTAGTTTAAGGGCGCGCTTTTTGCCGTCCTCCGTCACTTCGCACTCCGCATTGCCGTCCGCCGCACAGAGCGTTTTGAAGGTGCTTCCGCTCGCGCCCGCACCCGCGCCGCAGTCCCAACAGAGGAACGAACCCGTATCAAGGTTGAAGCGCAATTTATCCGCTTTGGCAAGATTTGCGCCGCACTGCGGACAGTTGTTGAGCGAAACTCCGTAGCCCGCGCCCCTTAACGCAGCAAGAAGAAATCTGACCATGGCAACCCCCTCGTCGCCCGAACACATCTGAGAAAGCGCCCTTACGCAGTCGGAAAACAGCGCGCCGCTTTCGTCGCCTTCGTAGGTCAAGGCAATTGCCGTTTCGCACACGGCGCACGCAGCGTAAAATTTGTTTACGTCCGTGCGCAGCTCGTAAAAGCTTTCGCACTCGCTTGCCTGCGTTACGGTGTATCTGCCGCCGCGTTCGGCAAGAATATATTCCGCAAAACAAAAGGGCTGGGCGGCAAATTTAAGCTTTGCGCCCGCCTTTTTAACTCCCTTTATGCCCGCGGTTATTTTGCCCCGCTCGGCAGTTAAAAGGGTGAGTATTTTATCGTTGTCCAGATAGTCGGTTGCGCGCAGCATCAGCGCGTTGACCTTTACGTTATCCATAAAAAAATTTACTTGTTACCTTTCAATTCTTTATACAGCATATAGTAGCTTACGGAGCCCGTCTTTTCGAACATTTTCCAGGCAAGCTCGGCAGCGTCGTTATCCCTTTCCCGCATAGCGCCCTCCTTTTACAAATAGAGTGCGCGGTTTTTTTAAATTTATTACTGCGACTTTTTGCCGTAGCCGAAGCTTTCCATAAGCGAGGGACGGTCGCGCCAGTCCTCCTTGACCTTGACGTAGGTCGTCAGGAACACCTTTGCGCCCAGAAACTTTTCCATATCCTTGCGTGCAAACGAGCTTACTTCCTTTAACGCCGCGCCCTGTTTGCCTATGAGTATAGCCTTGTGATTGGACTTTTCGCACACAATATCCAGGTTGATATCGTAAACGCCGTTGTCCTGCTTTTCGAAAGTATTTATAATTATTGCGACGCCGTGGGGAATTTCCTTATCGAACTTCAACAGAATTTTTTCGCGCATAATTTCGGCAATCATAAACCTTTCGCTCTTGTCCGAAACTATATCGTCCTCAATGACTTTATCGCCCTCGGGAAGTTTTTCGACAATTGCCGCAACCAGCTTTTTAAGGTTTATACCCTTGCGCGCGGAGACGGGGTAAACGTCGCACTCCACCCCTTCCTCGTAAAGCCTTTTTACGTCCGCGGGGATATTTTCGCGCGGCATAATGTCTATCTTGGTGTAGGCGATTATGACGGGAATTTTGCCTTCCGAAAAGCGCTTCATAAGTTCTATATCGCTATCGGTTAAACCAGCGTGACCGTCGTGAACGTACACGATAAGGTCAACGCCCTTTGCCGTCGTTTCCGCCGTCTTGGACATCATCTGCGACAGCGCGTTTTTGGCCCTGTATATACCGGGCGTATCCACGAAAACTATCTGATAGTCGGGCTCGGTTATTATGCCCATAATCGCGTCGCGCGTGGTCTGCGGCTTGGGTGAAACTATCGCCACCTTTTCGCCAACCAGAACGTTAACGAGCGTCGATTTGCCCGCGTTGGCTTTACCTATTAAAGCTACGTATCCGCTCTTCATTCACTCCCTCGTCAGGTGCATTTTCGCAAGCACCTTTTCTTCCATTGCGCGCATTACGGGCTTGTCCTCGTCCGTCATATGGTCGTAACCAAGCAGATGGCACACCCCGTGCGCGGCGAGATAGTTCAGCTCCCTTTCGTAAGGGTGACCGTACTCCTCCGCCTGCTCTTTTGCAACCTCGGTACAGATTGCGACAGAGCCCAAAAACAGCACGCCGTCACCGTCCACGTCGAAGGGAAAGTCCTTTGCTTTAAGCTCCTTTCCGCAGATGCCGTCCAGCGTGGGGAAGGACAGCACGTCCGTCGCCTTGTCGTTTTTGCGGAACTCGTTGTTGAGCCTCCGTATTTCCTGCTTGTCCGTAAAAATAATTTCCAGCGCAAGCGGACAGTCGGCGGCAACCTCGCCGCCGAACGCCTGAGCAAGCGCTGAAAAATCGTATTCTTCGCAATATATATCCAACTTCGTCATTGTTTCCGCCGTCAGTTCTTCTTGCCGATTTTGATTTTGGGATAGGCAATTCTTGAATGGTAAACGCCCGAAAGCGACTGCGCTATGGTGCGGCTTATTATGGTTAAATCGCGCATAGTAATGTTGCAGTCGACGAACTGGTCAAGGTTGATTCTCTCCTCGATAAGGCTGCCGACGAGCGCCTCGATATTGGCGGGCGTTCTGTTCGAAAGCGAGCGCGTTGCCGCCTCCGCCGCGTCGACTATCATTATAATAGCCGCTATTCTGGTCTGGGGCACGGGTCCCACGTACGAATAGTTTGCCATACTTATTTCGCCGTCGGTCATTTTAAGCGCCTTGGCGTAGAAGTATTTTATGGGCAGAGTGCCGTGGTGCTGAATGGCAACGTCCGCAAGAAATTCGGGCAGGTGCTGTTTCTTTATCAGCTTTGCGCCGTCGCGCGTGTGCGAACGGATAATGTCCGCCGAAAGCTCGGGCGAAAGCTCGTTATGCATGTTGTAGTCGGTCTGGTTCTCGGTGAACATATCGGGCTTGACTATCTTGCCCACGTCGTGATAGTAAGCCGCAGCACGCGTAAGTTCGCTGTCCTCCCCTATCGCGTTGGCGCACGCTTCCGCAAGCTGGGATACGACGACCGAATGGTTGAAAGTACCGGGCGCCACCTGTTTGAGCTTTTTCATAAGCGGCGCGGTGGGCGCGGTGATTTCGCGCAGACGGAATACGGTGAGTTCCGCAAACATAAGCTCGAAAAGCGGCAGCAGCACCATAAACAGCAGAGTGCTGAACAGTGCGCCGAGTGCGCCGTAACCGAGCAATATCCACTCGAAAGTGCCGCTCTGCGTGAACAGAATTTCCATTATGCCTATTATAAGTTCGATAGGCACCAGCAGTACGAACACTACCATAATGCTCTGTAATCTGGTCTTAATCTTGTGTGAAATGAAGACTACCATCGTCCCCGCGCAGAAGGTGATTAAAAGTCCCGCGCTGTACAGCCACATCTCGGTGGAAACCGCGTCCACGAGGCTGATATTGATATCCATTATGAATATCAGAATGGTGTTGATTATATTTAAAAACATTGCCTGGCGCCTGCCCAGAAGCGTTGCGCACATAATCGCAAAGAAGCCGAACGGACGGGCGTGAGGGTCTATATATTTGCCGAAAACGAAGCTTAAAAACAGCGATAAATCGAGAAGCGCGAACATCTCGATAAGCCTTATTATATTGGCGAGAATTTCACTGCTTTCGAAGTACAGATATCCGTATGTAAGTACGGACAAAAAGATTACCGTCGCAACGACGAAAACAACTTTGCTGGGATTTTCAGTTATATAATCTATTGCGTGCGTAGTCTGATTGAGCTCAATCATCAGGAAGGCTATTGCCAACAGTATAATGACGTTGAGCGCGAACATCAGCAATCCCAGCCACGCCGCCTTTTTAGTCAGTCTGGTTTTCAATTTTATTTCTCCCGACGCTCTCCTTGTCGTAAGCGCGCACAATGCGCATAACCAACGTATTGCGGACAACGTCTTTATCAGTAAGATTTATTACGGAAATGCCCTCTACCTCTTTAAGCAAGCCCGTCGCGTGGATAAGTCCGCTCTTTTTGCCTTCGGGCAAATCGATTTGCGAAGCGTCTCCCGTGATGACCATCTTGCTTCCGTCGCCGAGACGGGTGAGGAACATTTTCATCTGCTCTTTGGTTGTGTTCTGGGCTTCGTCCAGTATTATGAACGCGTTGGAGAGAGTGCGCCCGCGCATATACGCAAGCGGAGCTATTTCAATTGCTCCCCTTTCCATAAGCTTGGTGTAGCTCTCCACGCCCAGCATTTCCTGCAACGCGTCGTACAGCGGACGAAGATAGGGGTCTACCTTGGTCTGCAAATCGCCGGGAAGAAAGCCGAGCTTTTCGCCCGCTTCCACCGCGGGACGCGTTAAAATTATCTTTTCCGCCTGCTTCTGTTTCATTGCCTGCACCGCAAGGCAAACGGCAAGATAGGTCTTGCCCGTACCTGCGGGACCGACGCCGAATACGACGGTGTTTTTCTTTATTGCGTCGACGTAGGCTTTCTGCCCCACTGTCTTGCATTTTATCGGTTTGCCGCGGAAGGTAACGCCCACCGTGCCCGACGAAAGTTTGGTTATGTCCGAAGCCCTGCCTTCCTTGGCAAGTTCTATGCAGTAAACCGTTCTTCCGCTGTCCACGCGTTCGCCGTTTTCGGCAAGCACGAGAAGGTTTTTAACGACCTCCTTTGCGATATGCACGTTTTCGTCCGGACCGGAGATAATAATATCCAGCTGGTCGACGCGGCAGACTACTTTAAGCTCGCGTGAAATCGCGCTCAAATTTTCGTCAAACGTGCCGAGTACTTTTGAAAGCTCGTCGATATTAGCGGCGGTTACTCTTCTTTCGATATCCAATAAAACACCTCTTCGGTTTATTCCATATTTATGGCGACCGTTTCTATGTACGAAAAAGTCACGTCGTATTTCACTCCGCCGTCGCACGGCGCAACCGTATAGCTTTGCGAAACTATTCTGTCCGAATAGAGTGCCGCGGCTTTAAGCGCTTCTTCCGTGTTCTCCTCGCTCTCCTTGTCGTAATAAAGCGACAGGCTTGCGTTTGCCGTAATTTCGGCAAACCCGACGACAAGGCAGGGATTGCTTTCCCCCTCCTCCGTCAGCTCGTACGCGCCTATGAGAATATCGCCCGCGTTTACCTTATCGCCCTGCGCCCTTTCCGCGGTGCCGCAGATTGCGACTATCCGGTAAACTTCGCCCGAAACGTCCGCCTTTAACGGCTGGTAATTGACCTTTGCCGTATGCTCCTCTTCGGTACGTACGTCTATTATAAGATATGCACCTTCGCGCTGAACGGAGCAGAAATTGACGTCGGGCAGGGCTAAAATCTTCGCCTGCAACAACGGGGCGTCAAGCTTTTTGCAAAGCGACCATTCGCGTGCGCCGCATTCGTTTGCGATGGAAATTATCCGCTCGCTCAGATACGAGCCGTTGCCCGTGACCTTTATGCGCATTACGACGTTGCCCGAAACGGCTGCCGCACATACGAAAACCGCCGCGCCTATTACAAGTCCGAACCTTCTTTTCAAGAAGGTCAACGCCCGCGTTTTGGCGCTGTGCCGCTTTACGGTTATATTATAGCACGGGTGTGAGAAAATTGCAAAAACTTTTTCCGAATATTCTTGCAACACGCCGAAAGTGAGCGTTGAACCGTGTTTTTTCAGCTTAAATACCGCAATATTGGCTTTGGTCAGCTTTTTTAAGGCGGTTTCGGGCGGGCAGGTGATTGAAAATTCGACGATATTATTCAAAGCTTACCCCCGAAATATTGCCGCGGACGAGCAA
>CAMWHW010000073.1 GCA_947174175.1 uncultured Clostridia bacterium
GTATTGCATAGTCAACAACATAAACGACGGTTATTTCTATGACAAGAAGGGCTTTTTCTGGCAGGCGAATAAATTTCTGTACAGGATACTTCACAAAAAGCAGAAAAAAATTATTTCGTATTTTAATAAGTACAGCAGTTTCGAACCCATTCACGACTTCGAACATTTGCGCAAGTGTGCGGATAAGGTTATAAACCAGGGCGTGAAGATGGGCGAAGGCTGGCTTATTGCGGCGGAAATGGCGGCGCTTGCCGAAACGGGAGTGGGCAACATAGTCTGCGCACAGCCCTTCGGGTGTCTGCCAAACCATATAGCGGGCAAGGGCGTTGTGCGCACGCTTAAAACCGAGTATCAGGACGAAAACATAGTTGCCGTCGACTACGACCCTTCGGCAACCAAAGTCAATCAGGAAAACCGCATAAAGCTTATGCTTGCCACGGCAAGGGAAAATCTGAATAAGTAGAGAATAAAAATTTTTAAATCCAATGGAGGTATATTTATGGATTTATTGAAAAAAGGTATTGCGGAAGCAATCGGCACGTTCGTGCTCGTGTTCTTCGCCTGCGGCGTCGCGGCGTGGACGGGCGGCAGCGTAGTTGCAACCGCGCTCGCATTCGGTCTTGTTATCGTTGCGATGGCTTACTCGGTAGGCAGAATTTCGGGCTGCCATATCAACCCCGCGGTTTCGCTCGGCTGTCTGATTGCAAAGCGTATGACGGTTAAGGAATTTCTCGTCTACGTATGTGCGCAGATTCTCGGCGGCTTCGTTGGCGGCGTTGCAATTTTCGGCATTGCAAAGATGGGCAACGTCAGACTTTTGGGCAACGCTTGCAATAACGCACTCGGTTACAGCGGTAACCTCAGCAAAATTACCGCAGGCGGCTATATCGGCGCGCTGCTCGTTGAAATTATTCTTACGCTCGTATTCGTATACGTTATCCTGAACGTAACTACCGAAAATTCGGGCGCAGGCAAAAAGGCGGGCTTAATTATCGGCTTTACGCTTACCCTGGTTCACCTGTTGGGCATTGGCTTCACGGGTACTAGCGTTAACCCCGCAAGAAGCATAGCTACGGCTGTTGCCGACGCAATCTATAACGGCAATACCGATGCTCTTGCACAGGTATGGATCTTCATCGTTGCTCCTTTGGCAGGCGCGGCTCTTGCGGCACTCCTGTTCAAGGTTCTTCACAAGGAGAAGAAGGTGCAGGTTCCCGCAGGCGACGCAGGCTCAGAAAAAGAATAAGCGGCTTGTCGTCGTAACATAAAACTTTATAACGTCACACTAAAAAGCCGCGCGGCATATCAGCCGCGCGGCTCTTATAGTTTTGCAATGATAGCTTTATGTTATTGCCAAGCAATTAAAGGACTTGGCTGCGGCGACACGCCGCTTAGTGGCTGTATCTGTCCAGCTTAACGTTCTCGATGGAAAGCTTTGCTTTTGCCGCAATGTTGTCCGCGGTAAAGCCGAAGTGCTTGAACAGCTGTTTTGCGGGACCGGATACGCCGAAGCCCGTCATAGTAACCAGTTCTCCGTAGTCGCGGCAGTACTTGTACCATGCAAAGTGGCTTGCCGCCTCAACGCATACGCGCGCCTTAACGCTCTTGGGAATAACCGAGTCCTTGTACTGTTCGCTCTGCTTGTCGAAAATTTCCATGCAGGGGAGGGATACGACTCTCGCCTTAATCTTTTCCTCCGCAAGAAGGTGCTGTGCAATTACGCACTGCTCGATTTCCGAACCGGTTGCAATCAGCAGAACGTCGGGCTTACCCTCGCAGTCGGAAAGAACGTAGCCGCCCTTCAAAGCCGCCTCGCCCGAATCGTCGTAGCAGGGCAGATTCTGTCTGGTTTCAACGATAACTGTGGGCCTGTCGGAAGTGAAAGCACTTACGAACGCCGCCGCCGTTTCCTTGCCGTCGCAGGGACGGAATACGTTTACGTTGGGTATCGAACGCATGGAAATAAGCTGTTCCATAGGCTGGTGCGTGGGACCGTCCTCGCCTACGCCGATAGAGTCGTGCGTCATAACGTAGACGACGGGCAGGCTCATAAGTCCGCTCATTCTTATTGCGGGCTTCATATAGTCGGAGAAGGAGAAGAAGGTGGAGCATACCGCTCTGAGACCGCCGTGCAGCTGAATACCGTTGCAGATGGCGCTCATTGCGTGCTCGCGGATACCGAAGTGAATGTTGCTGCCCTCTCTGTGTTCGGGCGAGAAGTAGGCGCTTCCCTTGATTTCCGTCTTGGTGGAAGGGGCAAGGTCTGCCGAACCGCTCATAATGTTGGGAGAAAGCTTTGCGATGGTGTTCAGAATTTTACCGCCGCAGCTGCGCGTTGCTTCGGGCTGGTTGAAGTCGTAAAGACCGGTTATGCTGTTTACGTCAATGTCGACGCCGCTCATAAACTGCTTGTACTGTGCCGCAAGCATGGGGAACTTCTGTTCGTAGGTTGCAAACAGCGCTTTCCATTCTTCTTCGGCTTTGCACTTTTCCTCGGCAATTGCAAGGCAGTGTTCTTTAACCGCCTTGGGAACCTCGAAGGGTGCCAGCGTCCAGTGAAGATTTGCTTTGAGTATTGCAACGTTTTCCACGCCGAGGGGCGCGCCGTGGCAGTCAGCGGTTCCCGCAAGGGGCGAACCGTAACCGATTTCGGTCTTGCAGATAATGACGGAGGGGCGGGTCAAATCGCTCTTCGCGCGTTCGATAGCCGCTTTAAGTACGGCAAGATTGTTTGCGTTGTTCACGCGGATAACCTGCCAGCCCTGAGCCATAAATCTGGTTGCAGCGTCCTCGTCGAAAGTGGTTTTCATGTTACCTTCGATGGTAACGTCGTTGTTGTCGTATAAAAGTATCAGCTTGCCCAGTTTCTGCGTGCCGGCAAAGGAGCAGGCCTCGTAGCCTATGCCTTCTTCAAGGCAGCCGTCGCCCGTAAGCACGTACGTAAAGTGGTCTACTATGGGGAAACCGGGTCTGTTGAACAGCGCCGCAAGGTGCTCTTCGGCAACCGCAAAGCCCACGGCGTTTGCCAGACCCTGACCGAGGGGACCGGTGGAGGTCTCCACACCGTCGGTCTTGCCGTATTCGGGATGACCAGGGGTTATCGAACCGAGCTGACGGAAGTTTGCAATATCTTCAATTCCTACGTTGTAACCGAAGAGATGCAAAAGCGAGTAGAGGAGCATGGAACCGTGCCCCGCCGACAGAATAAATCTGTCTCTGTTATCCCACTTGGGGTTCTTGTAGCTGAACGAAAGGAAATCCGCAAACAGCTCGTAACCGATGGGAGCGGCACCCAGACAAATTCCGGGGTGACCGGACTTTGCCTTTTCTATTGCTTCCGCCGAGAGTACTCTGATTGTGTCAACGCTTTTCTGCTGAACTGACATATTTTTTCTCCTTGTATATTATTTAATGTAATTATGGGCTTTTCCGCCGCAAATTACTTGTCTTCCGAAATAAACTGTTTCAGGCTGGACACATCGAGGAAGGGATATTTTTCGAGTATATAATATAACTGCGAAGCCATCTTCTTATTGCCGCCTGCCTTCCTGCTTGCGAAATTTATGGGCATTACGGGGTCGTGAACGCTCATTCTTATAAGCGTCCATCCGTCGCCGTGACCTTCGGGGAAGTTCATTCTCACGCCCTCGTAATTTCTTCTCAAAGGCTCGATTTTCTTGTCAAGGTTTGCAAAGAACTTGATTTCCTGCAAAACTCTTTCGCCCTCGCGCTTGAAGTTTACCGAATTTTCGTTGAACTTAACGCGCACTTCGTTTTCTTCCACGGGATGGTCCATAGTGGCGATAAGGTCGCTCAGCTTTTCACGCTTTGCGGTCTGGTTGGCGTGCGCAACCAGAAGTTTGCAAATAAGGTACGCGCCGTCGTCAAGGAAATAATTTTCAAGGAAAGCGGCGTGTCCGCTCGTCTCGATAGCAAGGGGGCAGTATTCGCCGATCTCGTTGCGGCGCTTTGCTTCGTCTATAACGTTTTTATAGCCGCGCTTGTATCTTACGTGTTTGCCGCCTATGCTTCTTATGAATTCGCTCAGTCCGTCGATAGTAACCGAATCGGTCACGATGGAGGCGGGCTTGTCGCCCACTACGGTAACGGCGGTAACCGCTATCAGGTTGTCCCTGTTGATAAGCGTGCCGTTGCCGTCCACGACAGCCGCCCTGTCAACGTCGGCGTCGAATATGATGCCGAGTTCCGCGCGGTTTTCAAGCACGGCTTCACGCAGTGCGTTTATGGCTTTCGGGTCCTCGGGGTTGGGTGCGTGCGCGGGGAAATCGCCGTCGGGCTCCACGTTAATGCTGCCGTCGGTAATCGCGCCCAGCTGCTGCAATACGTTCTTTACGAAGAAGCCGCCCGCGCCGTTGCTCGCGTCAACAATAATTCTCTTGCCGAAGAGGGGTGCGCTCTTGCCCGTGCCCTTTCTCACGACCTCGATAAGCTTTGCGCTGTACGCGTCCATAAAGTTAGCGTATTCAACGTTTCCTCTCTTGCGGGGCAGACATTCTTCCTTTTCCGCAAGGAACAGAATTTCGTCCACGTCCTCGCTTCCCAGTCCGCCTTCGGGAGTAAAGAATTTCAGTCCGTTCTTTTCGTAGGAGAGGTGGGACGCGGTTATCATAATCGACGCGTCGCAGTTGAGGTCGCTCTCTTTAAGCAGAACGAACATGGAGGGGGTCGTGCTCAGTCCCGTGCGGACTACGGTGCAGCCGCTCTCCGTAATGCTCTTCTGTACGGCGGCGTAAATCGCTTCCGAGGAAATTCTGGAATCGTTGCCTACGGCAATGCGCAATTCGGTTTTGCCCGTCTTGTCGGCAAGCCACTTTAAAAATGCCTTGGTAATGTCGTGAATTGCGTCGATGGTCAAGGTTACGTCGTAATCTTCGGTGCGAACCGCAACTCCGCGAACGTCTGTTCCGCTCTTTAAGCTTTTATAAGATTTTTCTTTCATAGCGTATACAGTATACAATATCTCGACGCTAAATTCAAGTGTTTGAGGGCATTACGCATCAAATTTAAGTTACATAATTTTTCCGTCTTTTACGCCTCAAACACTTTATTTTTTAAAACGGCTATGTTATAATAAACTCAATATATCATTTAATCAGAGTAAAAGGAATTATGGCAAAGGACAATTTCGTTGAAAATATAGCCGATATCGAGGCGGATTTTCCGCAGTGGTATACCGACGTCTGCAAAAAAACGCAGCTTGTCGATTACGGACCCGTAAAGGGAACCATGGTAATAAGACCGTACGGTTACGCCATATGGGAAAATATCCAGCACGAGCTGGACGCGCGTTTCAAGGCGACCGGGCACGAAAACGCGTATTTCCCGCTGCTCATTCCCATGAGCTTTATGTATAAGGAAGCCGAGCACGTTGAAGGGTTTGCCCCCGAAGTGGCGGTTGTTACGCACGCGGGCGGCGAGGAACTCGCCGAACCCCTGGTAGTGCGCCCCACGTCCGAAACCATAATCGGCAATATGTATTCCAAGTGGATTCAGTCCTACCGCGATTTGCCCGTTTTAATGAACCAGTGGGCAAACGTAATGCGCTGGGAAAAGAC
>CAMWHW010000074.1 GCA_947174175.1 uncultured Clostridia bacterium
ATCCTCTACCGCCTTCACCTCTTCGGGGGTGAGCTTGCGCGAGAAGTTGAAGTCGAAACGCAGTCTTTCCTCGGTAATGTTAGAGCCCTTCTGGGCAATCTCGTCCGAGCATACCTTTTTGAGTGCGGCGTGCAGAAGGTGCGTTGCCGTGTGAAGGTAAGTCGTTTCTTCCTTGTGGTCGGCAAGTCCGCAGGCAAACTTCTGCTCGCTGCCCGCGCGCGACTTCTCCTGATGCTCGGCAAACGCCTTGTTGTATCCGTCCACGTCAACTTTCAGATTTTTTTCCGCCGCCATTTCAACCGTGATTTCCACGGGGAAGCCGTAGGTATCGTACAAGTGGAAAGCCGTTACGCCGTCGATTGCGCCACCCGCCTGTAAGCTCGCGGCAACTTTTTCAAATTCCCTTATGCCCTGAGCAAGCGTCTTGGAGAACTTAGCCTCTTCCTTGTTCAGCTCCTCCTCGATTTTTGCGGAGTTGGCAACGAGCTCGGGATAGATGTCCGCATACTTCTCGACAATGGTCTTTGATATTTCGTTTAAAGCGCCCTGCGGCAATCCGATATTTCTGCCGAAACGCACCGCGCGCCTTATTATTCTTCTTAATATATAGCCCTGGTCTGTATTCGAGGGAACTATGCCCTTGGTGTCGCCCAGCATAAAGGTTGCCGTGCGCACGTGGTCCAGAACGACGCGGAACGCCTTTGTCGTCTGTTCGTTTTCGTTGTATTTGTGACCGGTAAGCTCCTCTATCTTTGCGATAGCCTTTTCGAAAATATCCGTTTCGTAAACGCTGTCCTTGCCGTTTAAAATGCACAGCGTGCGTTCCAAACCCATACCCGTATCGACGTTCTTCTGCGCAAGGGGCTCGTATTTGCCCTGCTCGTTCTTGTTGTACTGCATGAACACGTCGTTCCAGATTTCCAGGAAGGTGCCCTTGGGCGCATCGTCAAACTGGTCGGGTCCCAGCTTGTCCGCCTCCGCGTGGTTGCGGATTATGTGCATTTCGGTGTCGGGTCCGCAGGGACCGGTAGTGCCCGCAGGTCCCCACCAGTTGCCGCTCTTGGGTAGGAAGTAAACGTTTTCGGGAAGTATGCCGCACTTTATCCATTTGTTTGCGCTCTCCTCGTCGCGGGGGCAGTCCGCGTCGCCCGCAAAGCAGGTGACAGCAATATCCTTCACGGGTATGCCCAGGTATTCGGGCGAGGTTAAAAATTCGAACGACCAGCCAATCATCTCGTCCTTGAAATAGTCGCCGAGCGACCAGTTGCCCAGCATCTCGAAAAAGGTGCAGTGAGAGCTGTCGCCAACCTCGTCGATATCGCCCGTGCGCACGCACTTCTGCACGTCGGTCAGGCGCTTGCCCGCGGGGTGCTTTTCACCCAGCAGATAGGGCACCAGCGGGTGCATGCCCGCGGTCGTGAAAAGTACCGTGGGATCGTTTTCGGGAATGAGCGACGCGGAGGCAATCACCGCGTGTCCCTTGCTCTTGAAGAAGTCGAGATACATTTTTCTTAAACTTTCACTCGTCAGCGTTTTCATATTATTCTACCCTTTCGTGTTTTACTTTTTAATTATTTCGTAGCCGTCCTTGCTGTCCTTTATCGTGTAGCCCAGTCCGTCAAGCTGCGCGCGTAAAGAATCCGCTTCCGCCCAGTTTTTATCCTTTTTCGCCTGCCAGCGCTTAGCGGCAAGTTCTGTAACTTCCGCGGGAATATCACCCTTCGGCGCCTTGCTTTCAACCTCGGCAAGGTATTCCGCCGCGTCCTTTTTGAATAAGCCCAGAAGCGAATATGTCTTTTTAATCTGCGCGACGTCGTCCGCACAGCTGCCGTCGCCCGCCGCAAGCTTTGCCGCAACCTTTTTGAAAATGCCGAACAAATCGGAGAGCGCAAGCGCGGTGTTGAAGTCGTCGTCCATACAGTTATTAAAACGCCCGTCTATTTCCGCGTTGCCCCATTTGCCCTTGCCGTACTTGCTTTCGACGGCGGATATTGTGCGGTAAAAGTCGGTTAAATGCTTTTCCGCGTCGGGGAAAAGGTTGTCGGTTATATTTATGTCGTTGCGGTAGTTGTTCTGCAACAGCGCAAACTTAATCGCCTCGTTGGTGTATTTTTTAAGCAGGTCTTCAAGCAGCAGACTGTTGCCAAGGCTCTTGGACATCTTCTGTCCGTTGACCTTTATGAGTCCGTTGTGCGTCCAGTACTTTACGAATCGCTTGCCCGTCAGACTCTCGGTCTGGGCAATCTCGTTTTCGTGATGGGGGAATATCAGGTCGCGTCCGCCTCCGTGAATGTCTATCTGTTCACCGAACGCCTTTCTGTTCATTGCCGAGCACTCTATGTGCCAGCCCGGTCTGCCTTCGCCCCAGGGCGACTTCCAGCTTATCTCGCCTTCCTTAGCCGCCTTCCACAGCGCAAAGTCCGCGGGGCTTCTCTTCTCCTCGCCGTTCTCCACGCGCACGCCGTCCAGCATATCCTCCACCGTTCTGTTGGAAAGACAGCCGTAGCCCTTAAAGCTGGAAACGTCAAAGTACACGTCGCCGTTGCTTGCCGCGTATGCGTGCCCCTTTTCGATTAACGCGGAAATAAAGTCTATAATATTATCGATATTTTCGGTAGCTTTAAGCCAGAGCGTGGGGTCGTCGATATCCATTTCGCGCATGACCTTGTCAATCTTTTCAATGGTCATTTCGGCATACTTGTCCGCGGGTATACCCGTCTCCTTACTGCGCGCTATAATCTTGTCGTCCACGTCGGTATAGTTGCGCGCGTACGTTACGGCGTAACCCTTCTTTTCAAGGTACTTTCTTATTATGTCGTAGATAAGCGCCTGAAAGCCGTGCCCAATGTGCGCCTCGCCCGAAACGGTTATGCCGCAGGCGTACATCTTCACCTTTCCATCTTCAAGCGGCTGAAAGTCTTCCTTATTCCTCGTCAGAGTGTTGTATATCCTCATCTTTCGGCACCTCGTAGCCAATACCTAATTTTTCTTCCAGGGCGAAAACCCTCTCCCTTAAAGCGCACAGCTCTTTTAACATAGGGTCGTCCTTTTCCTGACGGAGGTCCACCCCGTCCTTGCTTCCGCCTATTCTCACTACCCTTGCAGGCACGCCCACAACCGTTGCGTGAGGGGGAACGTCGCGCAGCACCACCGCGCCCGCGCCGACCTTTGCGTAGTCGCCCACGGTTATGTTGCCCAGTATTTTTGCGCCCGCGGAAATAACGCAGTTTTCGCCTACCGTAGGGTGGCGCTTGCCCGTTTCCTTGCCCGTGCCGCCCAGCGTGCACCCCTGATAGAGCACGGTACCCGTGCCGACCTCCGCCGTTTCGCCTATGACTACTCCCTGACCGTGGTCGATAAATACGCCGGGGGCAATCTTTGCGGCGGGATGAATTTCAATACCCGTAATGCGCTTGGTGCGCTGGCTTATCATGCGCGCCAGAAGCTTGAAATGTATGCGGTAAAAAAAGTGAGCTCTTCTGTGCCGCGATAAAGCCCTGACTCCCGAATAGGTAAGCCATATTTCGAATTTATTGCGCGCGGCGGGGTCGTTTCTCTTCGCCGCCGCTATGTCCATGCGCAGTCTTTTAAAAAACATTTCTATATTCTCCGTTTTTACACTGTTGACATTATATGCTCTTACGCAAACTTCCGTCCTTGGCTTAGAAACGAGTCAGACAAGGAGCGTGAGCACCGACCGCAGGGAGTTTACAGTGAAGTAAATGACCAAGGCGGCGCAGAGCGCGACGCAGTATTACGAAGTTTATAAGTCAAGCTTAGGTCTTTGCGCTCATCTTAAATACGTCGCGCGACTTACCTATAACGAATATATGGTCGCCCTCCGCGAACACGAAATCGGGCATGGGCGACGGGTCCAGATGCTCGCCGCGCTTTATTGCGATAATGTTTATCTTATACTTCTTGCGGACGTCGAGTTCGATAATCGATTTGCCCTCCCAGGCCTTTACGATGGGCACTTCGAAAATGGCGTATCCGTCGGTCAGCGCAACGTAGTCGAAAATGTTGTTGGCGTTGTGCCTTATTGCAAGCTTGTCCGCCGTTTCGCCGTCGGCGTAAATAATTTCGTCCGCGCCGATCTTCTTCAACAGCTCGCACTGTATGTCGTCGCGCGCTCTTGCGGCAACGTATTTAGCGCCCAGATTTTTAAGCGTTATAGTGGTCAGCATGGAAGCTTCCAGATTGTCGCCGACGGTAATGAAACAGATATCGAACGAAGGAATATCCAGCGCGCTTAAAACGTCCTCGTGGGTATATTCCGCAATTCGCGCGTCCGAAAAGCGCGTGGCAAGGCGGGCGATTCTCTCCTCCTTGTTGTCGAGAATCATGACGTCGTGCCCCAGATCCTGCATCTTTTCGGCAAGGTGGCTGCCGAGTCTGCCCATACCGATGATAAGTACCGATTTCTTCATAAAATACCTTTTATCCTACTATTATCTTATCCGCCACGCGCGACAGCGAGACGGGCTTTTTCTCTCCCGAGAATATGAGTACCAGCGTAAATCCGCCGACTCTGCCGAAATACATCAGAAGTATTAAAAGCACCTTGCTTACGGCGTGAAGCCCCGCGGTTATACCCTGCGAAAGCCCTACCGTACCAACCGCCGAAACGACCTCGAACGCAACGCTGTCAAGGGATATTCCCGCACCTATGCCCGCGCCCTCTATTGCGCAGATAATCATAGTGCTTACAACCGCAACCAGAATGTAAAGACAGACTATCGCGCCCGCCTGGTGGCTTGCGTCGTTTTCGAAACGGCGGTTATAAAGGTGAACTTCGTTTTCTCTTCTTGCCGTCGCCCAGGTTGCAAGCACGAACACCGCAAGCGTAGTCGTCTTTAAGCCGCCAGCCGTAGAACCGGGCGAACCGCCGATAAGCATAAGCGCCATAGTAAGCGCGTTGCCCGCCCCCGACATACTGCCGTAGTCCACCGCGGCAAAGCCCGCCGTGCGCGGCGTAACCGCCATAAACAGCGACGACATAACCTTAGTGCCCGCACCCCAGTTGCCTATGGTTGCGGGGTTATTCCACTCGAACGCCATAAACAGCGCCCAGCCGAGCACTATCAATACGCCCGTCGTGGAAAGAACCACCTTGGAATGGAAGGAATATTTCTTTAAATGAATACCGTGGTGCACCACGTCGCCCCACACGAAGAAGCCTATGCCGCCTATTATTATCAGCAGCGAAATTGTCAGAATGACGTGCGGATAATTCATAAACTGCACCAGCGAGTAATAGCCTTCCTTTTTATCGGTAAGGGTAAAGCCCGCGTTGCAGAACGCCGAAACCGACGTGAATATGGACTGCCATATCCCCTCGCCCCAGCCGTAAACGGGCACGAACGCGAAACACAGAACAAAAGCTCCCGCAAACTCGAATATAAGCGTGCCCAGAAGAATAATCTTAACAAGACCCTTTATGCTTGCAAGGTCCACGCTTGCCGCGGTGTGTATAACCTGATTTTACTGCGAACCGCGGGTGTGCGTTTTTACCTACACCATAAACAGCGACATTATGG
>CAMWHW010000075.1 GCA_947174175.1 uncultured Clostridia bacterium
TTGGAACTATATGGGCGGCTTTGATATTCATTTCATAATTATGGCGTTTGTATATGCCGCCGTAGTGTGCGGCTTAATATTATGGTCGCTCGTCAAGTTCAAGAAAAAAGATTTCTGAGGAAATTGAAATGCACTTTTTCAGAATGGTAAAAAGCGAGTTCCGCAGAATATTATCGGATAAAATTGCCGTAATTAGTTTTTTACTCGTTTTTGCGGCTATAATAGTGCTCGTGTCCTGGTTCCTGGCAACAACGCCTATGTTCAGCGGTACCGGGAACACCACGGCCGGGCTTTTGGAGGAATATCAAAAGGCATACGAATATTACTTGTCCTGGTACCTTTATTATACCGGTGAGGGACCCGCGCCCGGCTTGGACAGTTTTGGCGTCGGGGGATTACAGGGCGCAAAAGAGCAGATGCAGTTCTATAAAATGCTCATGGATACGCAGACGACGCAATACTATTACGTCGACATGCGCTCGGTTGACTATCTTAACTTTATGGTGCCTGATAACCGCGGCGCCTTTTCAATGTTTTACGTTATGAAAAACGCGTTCTATCCGCTTTTGGCGTTTTCGCTTATAACGGCAATTATCAATTGCGTCAGCCCGTATGCAAAGGGAATTATAAAAAACTATTACGCTTCGCCCGTAGGTAAACGCACGGTTTTAGGCGGTAAACTTGCTGCAACCTCGATTTTAAATATTTTCGTTTGGCTTATTGTCGTGGTGTGGGGTTTGATTTTAGGCTCCCTGAACGAGCCCGTCATGGTTCTGTGGTATACGGGTGAAAGCTGCGTAGCGTTGTCGCAGTATGCGGTGTTCGTGACCGTGATGGCGGGGACTCTGGTTGCTATGCTGTTCATAACGTGTCTGACCGTATTTATAGGGCAATTGGTTAATAAACCGCTGGTAACGGCGGCAATAGTCGTGCCATTCGTGTTTTTGTTTGCTTTGAATTATTTTTTAGCCGCGGACGGAAGCGGAATAATTTCGTATAGCGCAGCCGGGTATTTGCCTCTGGCAGGGTTAAACGGCGCGTTCTTTTCGCCTTCGGATTACCGGTTGTGGGTGGCGCTTTTGTTCCATATCGCGGTCGGCGCGGGAATGGCGGCGTTTATAATTGCCTGGCAGGATAAAAATTTCTTCGTTTCAAGGCGAAAAACGCTTGACAGAGTGGAAGGATAAAGATATAATCGTAACGTAAATTAAACATGCCGCAGACAGCAAGTGCTTTTTTAAAAGCTTAATTTCTTGCCGAGGTAAAAGCTTTTTAATTATTTAAGTAATTATTTTGCCTTATACCTTTGCGGTGTAAGGTTTTTTTATAATCAAAATAATACGGGAGGTAAAAAGATTTGTCAGCTAATCAAGAAGCGAAAAAAGTAGTTGTCGAAGAGATTGTGGAAAAAATCAAAGCTTCCAAGTCCATCGTATTGGTCGATTATAACAAGCTCACCGTTGCCGAAGTTTCCGAACTGCGCAAAAAGTGCAAGCAGGCAGGCTGCGAATACAAGGTATACAAGAACACCTTGATGAGAAAGGCTTTGAACCAACTCGGCTTCAATCAGTTCGATAACGACCTGAACGGTCCCACGGCAATTGCGTTTGCAGGCGACGAAACGTCGGCGGCAAAGGTAATGGTTGCGGCGGCTAAGGACTATACCGACAAGATAGTTTTAAAGAGCGCGTTCGTAGACAACGCGTACGTGGACAAGAACGGCATTAAAGCGCTTGCTTCCATGCCCTCGAAGGAAGAGCTGGTTGCAAAGATGCTCGGCTCCATGCAGGCGCCCCTTGCAAACTTTGCAGGCGTGCTCAACAATCTTCTGTCGGGTATCGTCCGCGTGCTGGACGGCGTTGCAAAGAGCAAGGCTTAACACAAGCGGAAAAATTAAAGCCTTTGCGTTCGGCTTAAAAAAAATGAGCGCATAAAAGGGCGCGCGCCACGCCTTAAACCAAACGGCGCAAAGAAATCATTAAATTAAAAAATTATCCTAAGGAGTAAAAAAAATGGCAGACGTTAAGAAGTTTATCGAAGAAATCAAAGGTATGACGGTTTTGGAGCTCAACGAGCTCGTTAAGGCACTTGAAGAGGAGTTCGGCGTATCCGCAGCAGCTCCCGTAGCAGTAGCAGCAGCTCCCGTAGCAGGCGGCGCGGCTCCCGCAGCAGCAGCTGAGGAGAAGACCGAGTTCAACATCGTTCTTAAAGACGCAGGCGCTAAGAAGATCGACGTTATCAAGGTCGTTCGCGCATTCACCGGTCTTGGCCTTGTAGAAGCTAAGCAGGCAGTTGAAAAGGGCGGCGTTCTTAAAGAGAACGTAGCTAAGGAAGAGGCTGATAAGATTATCGCTGACCTTAAAGCAGCAGGCGCAACCGTCGTTGCTGAGTAATTTAAAATTGCAATTAAAAGCCCCCGCGCATGTTTGCGCGGGGGCTTTTTACGCATCTGACCACAACATATTGTGTTTTATGTAATTTTTAGCACTATTTTGAAAAACTTTGCCGAAAAGTATTGAAATTTTCATTTACTTATGATATAATTCGTACACTAAAAATAGATTTTATTGGTTGCCGAGGTGAGTAGCCGCGGGCAAGCAGTGGAGGAAATTTATATGAAAATGTTTAAAATGACGACTGGGGGGGGGGGCAAGCACTTTTAAGAAATAAGCAAGGCGTAAAGCGCGCGTTGCTTTATATACTCACGCCCTTATTCTGTGCAGGACTCTGTCTTGGCACAGTTTTTTCATTTTTAAAAACGGACAGGGGAGTAAACGCAACGGCGGCAACCGCTTCCCACGGCGCATATCTCGATTTGAGTGGCGGAACAAAATTTTTAACCGCTTTCAGCGGCGCGCAGAATGAAAATCTGTATCTCGGCGGTTACGACGGCAAACCCGTAAAGTGGCGCGTGCTTTCAAAAGAGGATTCGAAATACGGCGCAGCAAATACTTTGCTGTTATTTTCAGACAGTACGCTGGGTGAAGTTGCTTTGAATGATATCTCTACGGACGCATTTTACGGCACGAGCAAGCTGCGCGCTTATTTAAACGGCGGCTATTATAATGATACCAAGACTACTTTAAACGGTTACGTAGCCGACAACGCTTCGCTATCCAAAACTCTTTTCAGTGATTTAAGCGTTATGCCGCTAAGCACGGCAAAAGAATTTTATACATACGAATGCGTGCGAGTAGCTATAACATCATCTACAAGTAGCTACCCTATGCTTAGAACAACAGGTGATATTTTCAGTAATAGTACGGTAGCAAGTAAATACAATAAGAATTTGATTTCCGCAAAGAACGTAAATACAAAAACAAAAGAAAGTGGTAACGCCAATTTTACTACAATATTTGATACTAACGAAGGCATAAAAGAAACTATCAGGGGTGATATACTTTTTCCGCTGGACTATGACGATGTGATGAAGGCTGAATACGGCTTTGTCGGTCCAAACGGTGGTTATTTAGATCAACAGCAGTTTGATATATTCAGAACGCAGGCAGATAATTATAAAAGTATCGGATATAAAGCCGGATATTTAAATTCTTGGGACGTTGGTAAATATTATCAACAGCATCCTAGTGAAAAAGCATCTTCCGGTCTAACGTTTGAAGGTGATTATGCTGTAAGCACTGTTGATACTTTAAATGCTACTGATAATAAGTTATATCATTTAAGGAATACTTTTGTATCGTTTGTTGCCACCGATGCCGACAGAAGCGGTTGCTTGATTGTTTGTGACAATAATATTGACTTTTATGTAAGCGTCGGTGCGGATGCTTCATATGCCCGCCCCGCAAGCGTTTTGGATTTGTCCAAAATCGGCTATATAACCCCTGCAAGCATAGGCGCAAGTTTTGCCTCGGCAAGCGCGTTTACTACCGATAAACCCGAATATAAGCTTTTCCTTAAAGACGCTCAAATGGGCGAAAACAGCAAAAAAGCAAATGCACTCTATTCGGTTTCGGGCAATACGCTTAAACTTTCCTACAACAACCCCACGGTCAAGACCTCGGGTAAGCTTGTAATGCTGCTTTCGGATAAAACCAAGTCGGACGGTTCGGTGGCTTATCAGGCGGCAAAGGCAATAAGCGCCTCGGCAACGGCAGACCACTACGTAACAGAATCCTTTACTCTGCCCTCGGGCATCGATATAAGCAACTACAACGTTTCCGTATTGTTCACTTCGGATACGAGCGGTAACTATACGGATAACGGTGCAAACGCAACCGAAACGATATACGCATCCTACACCGTATCCAACGGTATTCCCGCTCCGCAGGACATAAACGGTCTGGAATACGACGGCAAATGCAAGTGGATAGGAAGCCTCGGCGACAAAGCTCCCGACTGGGTAATCACGGACATATACTGCAATTCTTCGTATATGACTGTTGAAAAGATTATGTACACGGGCGTAGGCGAGGACGCCGAAGAAGAGGACGTTACCGACAGCGGCACAAGCGCTATCATCAACGCGGGCAAGTACGTTATAACTATGAAGCTTGCAAGCGGACAGACGTGGAGCGGCACCGACCCGACTGATGATAAGACGTTTACTATAAACGTCGGGCAAAAGAAATCGACAGTCAAGCCCATAAAGAAGGACGGCGATCCCGACACTACGCCGTTCGACAGCGAAGGACTGCCTGAGCTTATTCAGGACACGGGCGGAACCGCAGGTACGTTCACCTGGGACGAGGGCGAGGAAGCAACCTCGGGAACCAAAAAGTACAAGTGGACCTTTACGCCCGAGTCGGACAACTACACCACCGAACACGGCGAAATGGAGTTGACTTACATAGGGCGTGTAATGACGGGTATTTCCGCAACCTTCAATACGGAAAAGGCCGCCGAAACGCCCATATATACCAGCACTTCGGATGATATTTTAAAGACGTATATAGTCGTTACGGCCACTTATTCGGACAAAAAAACGGGTACTATAACCGCGTATAAGTTCGAAATAGACACGATTGACGGCAAGCTGGAAGAGGGCGACAACACGCTTATAATAACGACCAACGACGATTCGCAGACCTGCGAGCTCGTTATACCCGACGTTATTGCCGTTGTCGTTGACAAGATAAATTCGGTCACGCTGGAAACAAAGGAATTCACCTATCCCGTGACGGCCGACGACATCAAGGAAAAGATTACGGCTGTAAACGTGCACTGGAACGACAACAGTTCGGGCAAGATGGAAGATTTAACCGACGTCACCGTTTCCGGCACGCTTAACGCTGGCGCCAAGGTTACCATAACCATTGGTATCGACGGCACCGAACTTACCAAGACGGTAGATATTAAGATAAACAAAGGCGAATACAGCATTTCGTCAAGCTTGTTTGCCGATAAGACCGTAACTTATTCGGGCTCTGCGTTCGACCCCGAAGGCTGGATAGACGAAACCAAACTTCCCGACGGCGTTTCGGTTACCTACTCCTGCGATAAGGATATGACCGAGGTAGGCG
>CAMWHW010000076.1 GCA_947174175.1 uncultured Clostridia bacterium
GCTTTATATACTCACGCCCATATTCTGTGTTGCACTTTTGTGCGGCGCAGTTTTTTCATTTTTAAAAACGGGTAATAAGGTAAGTGCGGAGGCGGCTTCGGCAAGCGATATAAAAATATTGACCAACAGTATTGAGTCTCACTATCATCAGATACCGGGGGCTGCTTTCAAAGCAAATGTAGCTGATATGACAACTCCGATTGCCGATATGCTCGGAGACTGGTCTGAAATCACCAACAGCGACTCCAAGGTGGGTGCAGCGCAGGCGACCGCTTCAAAGCCAGCCCAAGGAGTTTACATTGATTTTAAGGTTGGCGTAAAAGTACCTGCGTGGGAGGAGTGGACGATTTCTTTTGAATTGAAATATGAATGTGCTTTTACGTGCGGTACCAAATATAATCTGGCTGCGGCTTTTTATCATTTCCTCCCCGACACAACTACGGACGACCCCAACGATACGCTTGCGGATTCAAGTGTTTTATCGTTTGATATTATGAATATGCCTCAATCGCCCGATCCCAATATGATTCTTTGTGAGGGTTACCACGTGGTGTCTAATAGTGGTAGTTATAACTACACTTATAAATCGGGTTCTCTTACTTTTACCAACGAGAGCGATAATGAACAGGATTATACTCTCAGCTTCGGAATATTTGCCAGTGCTAACTTCGGTACTTCTACCTCTTCAAGGGTAAAGAATGCTTACGCCACGCTGCAAAATACAAGTGTCGAAAGCGTCAGGAAACTGTCGGTACCCAAGCCTACCGGTTTATCATACGATTACGACGGTACCGACAAATCGAGCACGGCGGATAACGATATTGCGGCTTCGGATTGGTATACGCACAACGGCGACAGCTGGTATGTCCCCGGTGCATGGGTAAGTTATCAGTTGCCTCAGGAAGCAACGGGCGGCAATGCGGCAATTAAAGACGTTAAAAGCGGCGGTTATACTGTCACGGCAACGCTTACGGATAAATATCCGTTCAAGCTCGGCGAGGGACAATTTTCCAAAACAGCGCAGACTTTTACGATAACTATAAACCCCGTAGTTCCTACGCCTACGGTAATTGCAAACAAGGCGGGTACAAGTCTCTACACAAGCAATACTCTTTCGGACGTCACGATAGAGCTGGACAGCAATGTCTCCAACAATCCGAAGGGCACCGTTGCGTGGCTTTATCCGTCCTCGCAGTTGAAAGAGGGTACTAATAACTATCAATACAAATTTACTTCGCAGGACGCCAATTATACGGATACGACGGGCGAAGTTTCGCTCAACGTTGGCGCCGTTGCGCTTGCGGGCATACAAGCAACGTATACGCAGGGCAGTAACGTAATTTATACGTCGACGGATATAACCAAGGGTTTGCCCGGCACGTTGACCGTTACCAAGATGTCCAACGACGGAAAGCCTATGGGCTCGGTTGCGTTAAATAATTTGCAATTCAGCGGCACGCTTACCGTTGGGATGAGCAAGGTAATCATAACGTATACGGAGGACGGAAAGAACTATACCGCCGACGTGGACGTTGACGTTACAGCCGTTCAGTTAAGGAAAATAGTTGCGGCGCTTAACTCGGGAAGCACGGTGGTGGAATCGACCACTATGCAGGCGTTGGCGCAAATGCTTACCGTTAACGCATCCTATAACGACGGAAGCACCAAAACTCTCAATTTCAGTTCGTACACCGTTACGGGCACGCTTGTAAAAGATACGAACAGTCAAATCACGGTTACCGTAAACAACAATAGCGATTGGGAAAAAGCCGACAGCGGCGTATGTAATCTCACCGTAGCCGTTCAACCCGCCGAGGTTGACAGCATACACGCGGTATACACGCCCGACCCCGCGTTTACCGTTTACGACCGCACGGCAACTTCCGAACTGAAACCCTACATAACGGTTACCGTCACGTACGTGGACGGAAGCACCAAGGTTATTGCGGACAGCGATTATACAATAAAGGGAAATCTGAAAACCGTGCCTTCGTCGGCGCTTACCATAGAGTACGGCGGCAAGAGCGATAAAATTTCCGTAAACAATATCGTAAGGGCGCAGCTTGTGCGCGCGTGGATAGAAACGTTTGCGCAGAGCGGCACGGTTTACGACTCCGACGATTTAAGCGTTTTGTTCGACTTCCTCGTGGTCAAGGCGGAATATTCGCACAAGAGCGATCCGATTAACGTTACGGACGAATGCACTTTCGAAGGCGATTTGGTCGCTTCGGATACCGTAAAGTCAAAGATTAAAGTTTTGTTAAACGACAACGGCACGCAGAACGACCTCGGCGACGTTGAAGTTGAGGTTACCGCGGGCAATTTCAATCTTTTGGATAAGCCGACTGCGGCTAATGCAAAACTTACTTACAACGGCGGGGAGCAAACGCTTACGCTGACAAACTTTAAAGACGAATATATGAAGGTCAACGGCATAACGGCGGTTGCGGTGGGAAAATATAAGGCGGTTATTTCGCTTAAAGACCCCACGCACGACCGTTGGGCGGACAGAACCAAAACCGACTTGGAAATAGAGTGGGAAATTACGCAGGTCGTTTTGAAGCCCTCCGTTTCCGAAAAAGATTATACGGGTGAGGAAATAACTTTAAAATCGCTGTTGAATCTTACGGAAGCGCAGTGGGAGTTCGTGACCGTCGGCGGTACGGTCAAGGCAACTAACGCAGGCGACTATTCTGCAACGCTGACCATTAAGCCCGAACATTTCGGTAACGTAATATGGAGCGTACAGCAGGTTGAAGCGATTAAAAAAGCGGTTGCGTTTGCCGTTGCATACGACGACGCGGTAAGCGCCGACTGCACGGTTAGCTGGAAGATTGCGCCCGCAAGCGTTTCGGCAGTGTGGGACGAAAGCGGAGACGTTCCCGCGCTCAGTTTGAGTTCGGAAAACGTTCCGTCCGATTTAGTGGTTTATACTTTCAAAGACAAGGAAACGGGCGAAACCGTTTCGGCAAACAGCTTGCTTAGCGGACACAGCTACGAAGTGACGGCAACTCTTAACCCCGACGACCCGCGCACGGCGAACTATGCTTTTGCCGCACCTCAACCTTATGAGTTGAGCATTCCGGAAGCTCCGCTTACTTTGTGGCAGAAGATTGTCAACTTCTTAACTGCTACGCAACTCGGACTTCCCGTTTGGGCTTGGATAGTAATTGCGGTCGTTTCGCTGATATTGCTCGTTCTGATTATCGTCCTCGGGGCGCGTGCGGCAAAGAAGAAGCGCGAGCGCGAGGAACAGCGCAGGCTGGAAGAAAAAGCCGAGCGCGAGCGCAGGGAAGAACGCGAAGAACAGCGCAGGCGCGAGGAACGCGAGGAGCGTATGGCAAGGCTCAATCAGCAACAGGCAATGCCTCAGATGATGATGCCGCAAATGATGCCCCAGATGATGGGCGGACAGATGCCTATGCAGCAGTCTATGCCCCAGACGGCGCAGTCTATGGCTACGGGCGGCGGAGCTTCGTCCAGCGAAATAGCTGAGCTTAAAGCCGAAATACTTGCGCTCAAAACGGCGCAGGAATCGGCAAAGGAAATTGCCGAGCTTAAAGCCGAAAACGCGGCGATGAAGGCTGAACAAAACGCGGTATTGCGCAGTGACGTAAACGCGCTGCGCGGCGGCGAGCAGGTAATTCAGGGCGGTATATCCATTGACAAACTCACCGAGCTTATCAGAACGGAAGTCAACAACGCGCTTGACAGCAGGGCAAAGGCGGCGGCACAGCCCGCGCCCGCAACGCCCGAAAGCAATGCGGCGCCCGCGGCAACGCAGGTTCCGCCTGACGCGGTTATGACGACGGTGACGACCACCAAGATTGACACGACCAAAAAGCCCGCGCAGGCCGCGCAGGCGCCAGCTCCCGTAAGAACGGTGGTGCGAAACGTGGTAGCTCCAATGCCGGTTGACGACGGCAGGGTGTTCGACGTGGGCGGGTTCTATACCCCCGCCGACCCGATAACCGATATGGGTTTTACGGACGACGAGAATAAGGAATAAAAAGATAACCGCCCGCGCAACTGCGCGGGCGGTTATTTCTATCTTACTAAAATCAATTTCTTTCGTGCGCGGGTAAGCGCGGTGTACAGCCAGCGGTTTCTGTCCTCCTTAAAGGCGTAGCTCTCGTCAAAAATAATGACGTTGTCAAACTCCGAGCCCTGCGCCTTGTGGCAGGAAATGCAGTAGCCGTACTCGAAACGGTTGAGTGTAAAAACACCCGTCGCCTCGCCGTTCTCGTCAAACTTTGCAAACGTGTCGCCGTGTTTATAGCGGTACTCGCCGTTTTCGAAAATGCCGTAATCGAATGGCAGAGCGTCGGGGCACATTTCGTCCAGAAACTCGGGCTTGAACTGCATAAAACCCATCATACTTGCCTTGTCGTAAAAGGGGTCAATCGCCGTGCCGATTATGCCGTTGACAAGGTTAAAACGCGCCTTGCCGTCAATAAACTGCTCCCAGTTGTTCTGTGTACATATGAGCTTGTCACCATTTTGCGGCAACCCTTCGAAACCCTTTGCCGCGCGGATAAGGTCGTTTATCCTGGTGCGCGTGCGGTTGAGCCCGCAAATGACCTGGTCGCTTTTCAAAAGCAGTTTTTCGCGCTGAGCGCCCTCGAACTTTCTGCCGTATAAAACGAACGCCTTGTCGCCGAAATTGCCGAAGGGGATGGGCTTGCCCTCGCGTGCCAGCTGCGCAAGCTTGATTATGGGGTTGTCAAGCTGTTGCCGAACGATAGAGGTAAGGGTGTAGTCGGGGTTTTTGAGGTAGGTGTTAAAGCCCTCCACGGGCGGCAGCTGCACGTTGTCGCCGCACAAAAGCACCTTTACGCCGAAGTTCAGAAGGTCGGAAAGCATATCGTCGGACACCATAGAAGCCTCGTCCAGAACGATAAGCTTAATCGCTTTGTCTATGTTTTCGCGGCGGCGGAAGGTCAGCCTTTCGACCTTGACTTTTTTGCCGTTGATTTCAACTTCCTGCTCGATAGTCTGCGACTGGTAAATAAGCCTGTGCACGGTACACGCCGTAACGCCGTTTTTGATTAGCACGGTTGCCGCCTTGCCCGTGGGCGTGACGAAAGCTGCGCTTACCTCGTCGTCGAGTTTAAGCGTTTCCCTGACGGTATGCTTTAAAAGGGCGGTCTTGCCCGTGCCCGCGTAGCCCGCAAGTACGAAAACCTGGTTTGTGCCCTTAAAAAACCAGTCGCTTATTTTTTTGTCCGCCGCTGCCTGGTCGGCGTTTAACACTATCATATAAGTATTGTAACGCCAAAACGATTGTTTCCGCAAGCGTTTTAAAGGCGCAGATACACAATATATTGTGTTTTGTGTAAAATTTAGCACTATTTTAAACTTTTTTGACGAAAAGTATTGAAAGTTTATAAAAGTTGTGATATAATTCCGACACTCAAAGTATTTGTTACTGAAAGGAGAAAATTATGAAACTGTTTAAAATGAC
>CAMWHW010000077.1 GCA_947174175.1 uncultured Clostridia bacterium
ACAAAAAATAAATAAAAAATAGGAATATGCGAAGTAAAAATGATTTTCACTCGGCAAAATTATTTGACTACTTCGCTATTTTTCTATATAATTATAAAAGTTATAAACTATTAGTGCGCTTACCGCCTGCAAACGGGCAAGCGCGACGGTTAAAGGAGGGTTAAGATGAGCAAAGCCAAATCGGTGGTAATTACCGTTCTTCTGGCGTTAGCTGTTGCTGTTGCGGCTTTTTTCGCCGCCATCTCGTTCCCCGTTGCAAATAATGTAAAGAGATTAAATTCAATAGCAAGCAATATCCATCTCGGCGCCCGTTACTCGGGTTACGCGTACACCACCGTATATCCCGAAGGCGTTATCACCGCGGAAGAGTACGGCATACTCGACGACGAAAACAAGGCGGACTTGTATGAAAAGGTAGGCAGCCTTTACGTCGAAAAGGAAGAGCATTCCGACATAGAGCAGCTTAAAGCCGACGTTGCCGCAGACGCGCTTATCCTCAACAAGCGTTTCGGTCAGAAGGGATATTCTTCCTATTCCGTAGCGGTAGAGGACGGACTGTCCATAAAGATTTCCGTGCCCACCAATTTCACCGCGGCGGCTTATAAAGGCAACGACGAAAGTTCCCGCGGCACGTCGCTTTCTTCGGCAAGCGCGGCGCTTTCCAGCATAACCGCTTACGGCGAACTGACGCTCAGAACGTCCGACGAAAGCATACAGCTTACCGACGCGGACGGCAATACGACCACTTACGACAGCACTAAAAAGGGCAAGGATAAGTGGGTGAATAAAGCAAAGGTAACCGCTGACAACAAGACGGTCAGCACATATTCGCTTGCCGGCGGCGACGAAGCGGCGGAGTACTTCAAAAGCGTAACCAGCCGCACGGTAGGAAAGAGTGCGGTAATAACCTTCAATTTCACCAAAGAGGGCAGGGAGTGGTTCAAGGAACTTACGACCCGTGCGGTTTCTTCGTCCAGCCAGACGATATATTTCTTCGTCGGCGACAGACAGCTCGTTTCTTTCAGCTGTACCGAGGCGGTTGACCGCGGCAGTCTTTCCTTGCAGGCTTCCGACGGCGGCACGGCTCAGAACGCGGCAATCGCAATGAATTCCGCGGTAAACGGTCAGGCGCTCACGCTGACTTATCAGGACGTTTCAAGCGTTATGACTTCCACGGCAACGGGCGGTGAAAACGCGGCGCTGCTTCTGTTTATCGCAAGCATTCTGGTGCTTTTGGGACTGGTGGTACTGCTCGTGGTCAAGTATAACTACCTTGGCGCAGTGGTTTCGCTCATATCGGTTGCGTTTGCGCTGATTATCGTATACGCGCTCTGCCTGCTCAATATTCAGGTTACGTTTGCGGTCGTTCTTACCGCAATGCTCTGCCTTGCGCTGTTCGTAATAAGCAACGCGGTAGTGTTTGCCGAAGTCAAAAGGCTGACCGAAGGCGGCAGAACGATTCAGGCGTCCGTAAAGGAAGCGTACAAAAACGTCATTATGACCATTTCCGATATGCACATAGTGCTGGTAGTCGTTGCGATATTACTTGCAACGGTTGCGGCGGGAGAGGTCGCGGCGTGCGGACTTATCGCCGTAATCGGCGTGGTTGCAAGCTACGTGCTGTACTGGTTCACCAGATTTATGTGGTATGTAATCAGCTCGCCCGTAAAGGACAAGTTCAAGTTTGCCGGCTTGAAGAGGGTGGTGTACGAAGATGACTAAGTTTAAGGTTTGTTCAAAAATCCATCTGTTTATAATTATCAGCGTATTGTTTATTGCAATCGGTATGGCAATCGGCACCGTGTGCCACTTCTGCGCAAACGACTTCTTCAACTACGGCGAGGAGTTCTCGTCCTATAAGTGCGTAACTATAACCTATTACACGTCCGAATACAAGGACGCGGACGCGATAAGACCGGTCTGCGACGAAGCTTTAAAGGGCTTTAACGCTTACGAAGTCAGCTACTATTCCGACAACAGAATGGGCGGAGAAATAGTTTATAAGTACTCAACCAAGACCGACAGCGCAAAGTTGCAGGCTGCGGTAGACAGACTTAACACCGCACTCGATAAAAACCAGAGCGGCCTTAACGTGGCTTCTCTGCACGAAGCAACCGTAAACGAAGGCGGCTCGCGCGCAATAATCTATACGGCGATAGCTCTCGCTTCCGCGGCGGCTTTCCAGATGATTTATTTCGTGTTCCGCTATAAGCTCCGCGCAGCGCTTTCCGCGCTGCTTGCGTGCGTGCACAATCTCGGCGTATTCGTTGCGCTTGCGGCAGTCACGCGCATACCCGTCGGCGCGCAGTTCATTGCGTTCGGCGCGGCGGTAGTGCTTTTAACTATGATATTGTCCTGCGTTCTCTTCGACAGAACCAGAAAGAATTTCGCTAACGAGATTTATGCAAAAACCGACAGAAAGGAAGTCGTCGATACTTCCGCGTGCGAAGTGCGCATGATAAGCTTTATCGCGGTTTGCGCTCTTGCTGTTGCGGCAGTCGTGTTCGGCGTATTCGCGGCTATATCCCAGTTGTGGATAGGCGCGCTTGCACCCTACGCACTTGCCATTCTCGGGCTGATAGCATGTTTCTACGGCGCGTTGTTCTTCACTCCCGCAGTGCACGGAGCAATCGACGGCGTGTGTGAAAAAGTAAAAAAATCAACCAAGTCGAACGGCAAGGCGGCTAAGCCTGCAAAGGACAAAGAATAATTCAAAATGGAGAGGGCGGGAGTATTCCCGCCTTTTTGGTTTTTAAAAGGTAATTTGAAAGGAGGGTGCAAATGAAAAAGATTATTGCCGAAGCCGAATTTTCGGCGCAACAAAACGACGATATTGCCGCGCTCTCCCAAACCACGGGGCTGTGCGTGGAAACCGTGCGCATACTCTACGGCAGAGGAATAGATACGGTTGATAAAATCAACGCGTTTATTCACCCGGGCAAGCACTCGTTTTTAAGCCCGTTTTTAATGAGCGGTATGAAGGAGGCTGTGGACCTTATCACCCGCGCCCGTGAAGAGGAATGGTCGGTCGTGGTATACGGCGACTACGACGCGGACGGTGTGTGCGCCTCAACCATAATGTGCCGCGCGCTTGCCGATTTCGGCGTAAACGCCTGCGTATTCGTGCCCGAGCGCCGCAACGGTTACGGGCTTAACGTTCAGTCGATAGACGAAATATTTGAAGAATATTTCCCTCAGCTTTTCATAACCGTCGACTGCGGTATATCCAACGCGCAGGAAGTCGATTATATAAAGGAGCAGGGTGCGGAAGTTATAGTTACTGACCACCACGAACTGCCGCCCGTCCTGCCGGACTGTATCTGCATAAACCCTAAAATCAGCGACGATTATCCTTACGACAATCTCTGCGGTGCTGGCGTCGCTTTCAAGGTCGGGTGTGCGCTCAACGGTAAAAGCGCTTATCAGTATCTCGACTTTGCGGCGATTGCAACGGTGGCCGACAGCGTGCCTTTAACGGGTGAAAACCGTGATATAGTTGCCGAAGGACTTAACTTAATCAATTCGAAACCGCGCCGCAACTATTCCAACTTTTTAAAGAAGGAAGAGCGCGCAACCTCGCAGTCGCTTGCGTTTTCGGTTGCGCCCAAAATAAACGCCGCAGGCAGAATGGGCGACGCGGGCGCGGCGCTCACGCTGTTCTTATCCGACGACGATAAAGAAATTTACGACTACTCGGTCAAGCTTACGGCGTACAATCTCGAACGGCAGAAGTACTGCGACGAGCTGTATTCTTCCGCCAAGCAGATGCTTAAAGAAAAGGGTGCGAACGGCAGAATAATCGTGCTGTGCGGTGAGGACTGGAACGCGGGTTTCGTGGGTATAGTCGCCGCGCGCCTTGCCGAAGAATACTGCCGCCCCGCATTGTTGTTTGTCAAGAACGGCGAAGGCTACAAGGGGAGCGCGCGCAGTATCGACGGCGTGAATATATACGAAGCGCTACGCGCCTGCGAAAGCTTTATAGAAGAGTTCGGCGGACATTCCCAGGCGGCGGGTGTCAACGTTGCCGAAGGCAAGCTGGAAGGGTTGGAAGAGGCGCTGGATAAATATCTTCACGAAAATTATCCGCCCGAAGCTTTTACGCCCGCGCACTACGTCAACGGCGTTTTCAACGCCCACGTTTCCCAGAAGTTCATCAAGGAACTCAATATGCTGGAACCGTTCGGCGTGGGCAACCGCAAACCGCAGTTCGTCGTGGAAGCGCAGAGCTGCCGCGCGCGCGCGTTAAAGGAAGGCTCCAATCATCTTTCGGTAAAGTGCGGCGGACTCGACCTGATATTCTTTTCGGGACTGAAATACTCAAAGATTATCCGCAGCGCCGTTCCCAAGCGTTTCGTTTACGACTACGGCATAACATATTTCAAGGGCAGAGAGCAGATAAGCGGATACCTGCGCGACGTCGTTTACAGCACCGCGAACAGCCTTGCGGACGGGGAGAGTATCGAACTCAACGCGGTTTTGCTTGCATCGGGTGAAAGGACGGACTGCAAAACGGTAAATATTTCGCACGCGCAGGCTCAGCAGGCGCTCGATAGTTGCGGAGAGTACGGCACGCTTTTCGTTGTCTACAATGCCGACACGCTGAAAAAGTACGACTGTGCAAACAGAGAGGTCAATTTATTTGCGCTCTCTGCGGGCAATCTTGCAAGCGTTATCTTACTTTCGCCCTCGCCCGAATGCGACCTGTCGGGCTATGAAAAGGTAGTATTTCTGGACGACCCCGAGTGCATAAATCTGCCCTCGCTTGCGGGCAAGACCGTATGCGTGTGTACGGACGACGACGGCGCGGCGGCTCTGCGTTCGCTTAACTCCGACCGTGAAGCTCTCGTTGCGGTATTCAAATACGTCAGCGCCAATTTCTTCAATATTTCGGGCGACAGCCTGGAAGAGATTGCGCAGTCAATCGACGTCGGCACGGACGCCAAGCAGACGCTGTTCGCATTGAAAGTTTTCGAGGAGCTGGGACTGATAAGCCACAAGGGCGGCAAACTTACTGTTATACGAGGCGAAAAAACGCAGTTGACCAATTCGGCGCTGTACAATTTTATAGAAAGTTTAAAGTGACGGAATATGAAAACGGTTATCGATAAAATCAACGAAAATTACGGCGAGGCGGACAGACAGCTTTTAATCAAAGCTTACCGCTACGCCGATAAGATGCACGAAAATCAGAAAAGGGCTTCGGGCGAACCCTACTTTACGCACCCC
>CAMWHW010000078.1 GCA_947174175.1 uncultured Clostridia bacterium
CTGGCAAAGCTGCCAAAGGTGCTGTTTATGGACGAACCCACGGGAGCGTTGGACGAACAGACGGGCAGACAGTTGCTTGACTATGTTCTCAATCTTAAAAAAGAAAGCGGCTTTACGCTCATCATGGTAACGCACAACGCAAATATTGCCGAAACTGCGGAAACGATAGTTAAGCTGAACAGCGGCGCGATAGTGGAAGTCTGCAAAAACAAGTCGCCAAAGGGCGCTTACGAAATAGGTTGGTAATTATGACGGTATCATTTAAGGACGCGTTGAAATTTATAGGGATAATTATAACCGTTTGCTGTGCAATCTTCGTCTGCAATCTGTTTCTGAACTACGGAATCGATCTGAACGCTGTTGCCGATGCGGTTTCGGAAAAACAGCAGGCTGCGTTCACGGCTTTGAGATTGAATAACAAGGTTGTTTGCGCCGTAACAGGCGGGTGCCTTGGTCTCACTTCCGCAGTATTGCTCGTCTTTTATATCGGGCACTATATTGAGGAACACTCGGCACGGTTCGGCATTTTAAAGGCGCTTGGCTACGGCGATTTTAAGGTGGCGGCAGGTTGCGCCGTATTCGGCTTTTGCGTGTTTATAGGAGCGGCGGCGGGCTACGGTCTCAGCTGGGCGCTGATGGTTAGATTTTATGCAAGACAAAATGAGGGTGCAATTATACCGACGGTAATTTTGCGCTATCATCCCGTATTGCTTTTAACGGTTATTCTGCCCACGTTATTTTACTCGGCGTTATCCGTACTGATTGCGTACTTCAAATTGAAAGCGCCCGCACTTACGCTTATAAAGGGCGGGGATAGAAGACGGCTTGCAAAAGTTAAAAAGCCGAAAGAACATGGAAGTTTTTTGACAGAGCTTGCGTTTAACGTATTCAAGGGCAGAAAGCTGCTCGTCTTTTTCGTCGGGTTCGGTTGCTTTTGCTTTTCAACTATGACGCAGATGGGACTATCTATGCGCGATTACGCAAGCGATATGATGGGATATATGATTCTCATTATCGGGCTTGTGCTTGCGGCAATGTCGCTGTTGCTTGCGCTAAGTGCGGTAGTGGGCGGCAACGCAAAGACGATAGCTATGTTAAAAGCTAACGGATACAGCATGAAAGAGACCGGGCTTGCGGTGTTGGGGCTTTATCACATTCCCGCAGTAATAGGCTTTGCAATCGGGAGCGTATATCAGTGGGGAGTGCTGGACGTTATGATAAACATAGTGTTCTCGTCGGTTGAGGGCACGTTGCACTATTCTTTTGAATGGGAATTATTCGGTATTTGTCTGGCGATTTTCGTCGTTGCATACGAAGGTTTGAACGTGATTTACACGCTTCTTATTGCAAAAACTCCCGTAAAGTCGGTCATGAGTGAGTAGGGCAGAGCAAAGAAATTGAATAATGATTAATGACAAAAACGGCGTTCGCGCCGTTTTTTGCCTTTAAATAAGTTGATTTTTAGCGGTCGTTGTTGTATTATAATATGGCTTTACAAAATTCTATAAAACGCTTCCGTAGTTAAATGGATATAATAAACCCCTCCTAAGGGTTAGTTATGGGTTCGATTCCCGTCGGGAGTACCAAAGTCCGCAAAACTGCCTTTGCAGTTTTGCGGACTTTAATATTACAGGCAGTTGCGAAAAACCATACGGGTTCGCCCCGACTTTGTCGGCACGGAGCGAAGCGCAGTATTCCCGTCGGGAGTACCAAAAAGCGGCTATTAATGCAGCCGCTTTTTTAAAACCTCTGTTTTTTTAAATGCCGTCTTGACATTCGCTTTAAAAATGATATAATGTAATATGTATTATACCGTGCAGGAGCACTACGGGGGAAATCGGTGAAAAAAAGAAAAAGAGCTTTACCCGAACTTAATAAATCTTCCGTGTGGAAAATGTTCATTTTCGTTGCGATTATCATTCTGGTGGAAGTTGCGGCGGGACTGTTCATTTTTAGTCAATTTTCTTCGCGCACTTACAGACAGGAATACGCCGCAATTCAGCAGCAGGCGGACGTCGTGGCTAATAAAATATACCAGACGCATACCGATGATATCAAAAACATAGAAAGCGACGGAGAGTTGCTTTCCGCGATTGTGCAGGAATGTGTTCAGACTGGTGAATTCGATTATTATATAATTTTCAATGAAGCCGGCGGAGGAAGAATTATAAACGGCGGCGGACTTAACCTCAGCGGAAATCTCCGCGATAACTACGGTCTGACTTATAATTCCGTCGCAAGGATTGTGCTTGAAGGCAAGACATACGTTTTTGCACCGTCGGCTCTCGGTGCAAGCGGCTACCGTGTAGGCGGCTTGAAGGACTTTACCGAACGCCAGAATATTATCAGTAATCTGCGCGGTAATACTGTTGCTATTCTGATTGCCGCGGGTATCGTAATTACGGCGGCGTTCGTTATTTACGCTTATCTTCTTGCAAACAAGGAGAGGACGCATCACTTCAAATACCGCGTCAAGCTGAACAAGGAAGGAAAAATAATAAAATCAAACGCGGCTTTCAAGCACGAGTTTGCGTCCGTTTCCTCGATTGACACCGCAAACCTCAACAGGGATAATTTCAACCTTGTAAATATGAGCGGCACCTCGGGCGAAAAGCTGATAACTATGCGGCTTTCCCATTCGCTTGTTCTGGCGGGCGATGTGGCAAACGCCGAATCGTTTATACAGAGCGGAGGAGAGGACTCGCGGGAGCTCGATTCCGACGGCAAGGCAACGTCTTCGCTTTCCAAGGTGTTCGAAGGCTTTACGACAAAGGGCAAAAGAACGCTGCTCGGCGTGCTGTTTATAAGCAATCTGGAAAGAATAAAGACGCTGTTCGGCAAGCAGATGGCTCTCGATATTCAGCATATCATAATCAAGAAGGTGCGCGAAAAGTTTACTTACGCCTACGAGCTTGATTTCGGTTACATAGGCGTGACTTATCCCGACGGCAAAAAGCTTGATAACCTTATGTCTGATATGGAGGTCATTCACAGATATATTAACGCGCCCATCAAGATGGAAGACAACCTGTTCACTCTTGACGTAAAAGCGGGTTTTGCAATGTGCGATGCTTTAATGTCGCCGCTCAACTTTGAGCACGCTTACAAGGCGGCAGAGGCGGCGCGTCAGCGCGCAATTGATACCAACATTGCCGACTACATAGTTTACCACGAGTCGCAGAGAAAGCTTTACGATAAATATTTCATCACTTTCGACATCAAGCAGATGCTTGCCGAAGGCGCTTTCGAGATGGAATATCAGCCCCAGTACAATATAAAGGAAGAGAGGATAGAGGGCTTCGAGGCGCTGTTCCGCGTAAAGAAAAGCTGGAACGTCAACGTCGATACGTTCTCGTTCATTACCTATGCGGAGCGCACGGGCGCGATGGTTCAGCTCGGTGATTTCATATTCGATACGGGCATGCAGTTTGCAAAGAAGCTGGAAGGCAAAAACGTCAGCGTGTCGCTCAATGTTTCGCCCGTTCAGCTGATGCAGGCGGGCTTTACCGAAAACTTCTTGCGCCTTTACAAAAAGTACGACCTTAAACCCCGCTCTATCTGCGTGGAAATAACCGAAAGTTTCCTGATGACCAACTTCACGGAAACGCTGAAAAAGCTCGATATTTTAACCGCTCAGGGCATTGACGTGCACCTTGACGACTTCGGTACGGAGTATTCGTCGCTGCTGTACATCAAAAAATTGCCTATTTCAACCATAAAGATTGATAAAGAGTTCGTTAAAGACGTTTTAACGAGTAAAGAGAGCCAGGCAATCATAAAATTTATTACGAACATTGCAAAGCTTTTAAACAGAACGACTATCTGCGAGGGCGTTGAAACAACGCAGGAATTCGATATGCTTAACTACCTGGGATGCGATACCATACAAGGGTGGATAATCGGCAAATCTATGAAGCCCGAAGCGGCTCTCGAAATAGTCGATACTTTCGATTATAAGAAAATTGCGGCGGCTAAGAACGGCAAGTAATTTGCATTTTAAAGGAGTGTTATGTTAACCTCGTTATTGGAAGAAAACAAACTGAATCTTGATTTGGGCGTTTACATACTCTTGGTAGTATTGTTTTTCGTGTTCTGTATAGGCGCGTGCGTTTTCCTCTTTTTCGGAATAAGGAAGGACAGAAACAGACTTATTGCAGAAAAGTACAAAATTAAGGAGCTGGACAGAATCGGCTTTGAGGAGCTGCTCAAACACAAGTACGAAATCAACCGCGGTGATTTGCATTTTTCCGTCATTTTAATTCAGATTGACGGAATGGCGGATATGAAGCTTTCGCTTGGCGAAAGACAGGTTAAAAAGATTACCCAGATGCTCCGCGAACGCATTATGCGCGTTATTCCCCGAGGTTCTAAAGTCTGCGACTACGACGACGAGTGCCTTGCGGTCTATATCGAAGAGCATATGGACAATACGGGTTTAACCAATATCGCAACCGTAACTATTTCGGAGTGCAATAAGCCCGTAACTTTGCTTACGCGCGCAAAACTCAATATCAACGTCAATCTGGGTATTGCAAGCAACAACGAATTCAGTGCTGATGCCGTTGCGCTGTTGCAGAATATCGAGCTTGCGCTCATTACCGCGAAGAAGGACGGTTTAAACAAATTTGTCATTTATTCCGAAGTGCTTGCGGAAACGCAGACAGAGGAGTACAAACAGTACCAGGATATCAAAACGGCGATTGCGGAGCACCAGTTTACGCTGTTCTATCAGCCTATTTACGACCTCAACCGCAATAAGGCGATTGCATACGAATCGCTCGTGCGTTGGCAGCATCCTACGCTCGGCGTGCTGACTCCCGTAAAATTCCTGCCCATAATGGAGCAGACGGGAGATATAAACTGGATAGGTTCGTGGGCTTTCGAGGAGATGCTACGCATGCAGACAAAGCACTATAAGGACCATCCCGAGGACAGCGAACTCATTTTCTCGCTCAATCTTTCGCCCAAACAGCTGATGTATCCTCACCTTGCGGAAGAGTTCAGAAAAATTTACAAGCGTTTCAAAATTCCGGCAAAGAATATCTGTATGGAAATCGTCGAGTTTGCTATGTTCGACAAGGTGCCCGAAGTGTCTTCCAATATCTTAAAGCTCACGCAGATGGGCTTTAAAATAGCGGTGGACGATTTTGGACTGGAAATGT
>CAMWHW010000079.1 GCA_947174175.1 uncultured Clostridia bacterium
CGGATGCGGGCGTGTGCCTGGTTGCGCTCATAATTCTTCTGATAATCAAGCCCAAGGATAAGGGCGATATCGACGCGGTTTATTCCGAGGTCGAGGAAAAGAGCGGTTCCAGGAAAAAGAACAAAAAGCAAAACTGATTCAATATAATATAATAATGTATATAGGGCTTCCGTGCGGTATGTGCAGAAGCCCTTTTTTATATCCTTCCTATGTTAAGTTATGTCTTTTTATGTAAAGTATTGACAAATTTCATACGGGGTGATATAATATCTGCGTACGGGTGGGGAATTTTTTCAATACGCCCGTCCGAGAGGGAATAACTTCAATGGGTAAAGAATACTCTTTAAGTCATTTTGAATATTTCAAGGACAGGGATTTAAGCCATTCGCTTGATACGTTAACGGGCATTTTAAACCGCGAAGCGCTGATGGGCTACGTCAACTGGCTTATCGAGAACAATAAAAAGTTCTCGTTTTTCCTCGTGGACGTTGATAATTTCAAGAACGTCAACGATACGTACGGTCACCTGGTAGGCGACATAGTAATTTCGCAGATGGCTGCTTACTTCGTAAAGATGTCGGGCAAGCAGGGCGTGGTTGCCCGTTACGGCGGCGATGAATTTATTATCCTTTGCGAGGACGTTGCCGAGTACAACGACGTCTGGAAAATCGGTCACGAAATAAATATGCGCATAGGCGGTATCGTATTCGAGGGTATTCCCAACCTTGCGATAACCGTTTCAATGGGCATTGCGCGCTTCCCGCTTGACGCAAACACTCCCCAGAAGCTTATGGAGACGGCGGATAAGGCGCTTTACCGCGCCAAGATGAAGGGCAGAAACTGTTTCATTATCTATCTGCCAGAAAAGCACGCCAACATTTCTTTGAAGAAGGAGCGCGACAAGCAGCAGACGCAGATGCAGCTCACCTACACGCTGTTCGGCAATCTTACCGCGTGCGGAGAGGATATTTCGCTTGCCATAAACACCGTTTTCAAAAGCTTTATTTCCTACTATATGTTCGACCATATCTGTTTGGAAACGCCCAAGAATATCAACCACAGCGTTGTGTTCACGCTCTCCTCGCAGAAGCAGTTTAAGCACATTCCTATCGAAATGATAGATTCGCTTATAAACTCCGCAGGCTATATAAGTCTGAACAACGTGGAAGGACTGAACGAAGATTCGTACGGCGACATTATGAAGGAGTATGCAAAGCAGGCGATCAAGTCCACGCTTTACTGCAAAATTTCTTCCTACGGCGTAGATTACGGCTATATCCGCGTGGATACGTGCAACACGGCGCGCATCTGGCAGAACACCGAAATTGCAATGGTTATGACGGCGGCAAACGTTATCGGACTTTTGCTGCACTACCAGAAAAAGACGCTGGAAGATTTGCCCCTGGTCGTTCCCACGGAAGCGGGCAGCATAGAATAATATAATATAAATTTTAACGGCGGTTGCGGTACTTCGCAGCCGCCTTTTTCGTGCGTTTTAAAAAACCGTAAATACATAAATATTGTTACCGCGCTTGATTTTTTATACAACATATGGTATAATTGCATATAGTGGTAAATTTTTACCGCGCTACACTGACTATCGGGAAAAGGTTATGGCAGAGAAGAGTTACAACGCGGACGATTTAAAAGTTTTAGAGGGGCTGGAAGCGGTGCGCGTGCGCCCCGGTATGTATATCGGGTCGACGGGCGTAAAGGGTTTGCACCACATTCTTTGGGAAATCGTCGACAACGCAATTGACGAGGCGGCTAACGGCTACGCCGACGAAATTTCGGTTATTCTGCACGCCGACGGTTCGGCCTCGGTCGAGGACAACGGCAGAGGTATGCCCACGGATATAAACACCAAAACGGGTATGTCGGGCGTTGAACTGATATTTACAAAACTACACGCTGGCGGAAAATTCGACAGCGGCAACTACGCCTTTTCGGGCGGTCTGCACGGCGTAGGCGCTTCGGTTACCAACGCGCTTTCCAAGTGGCTGAACGTGGAAGTTTACCGCAAGAACGTATTCACGATGGGCTTTACGTCCACGTACGATAGCAAGCAGAAAAAATGGCTGTGCGGAATACCCACGTCGCCGCTTACCAACACGGGCAAGAAGGCGGACAAGAAGGGAACTTTCGTCAGGTTTATGCCCGACGAGGAAGTTTTCGAAACGGTGGAGTGGAATTACGAAACGGTTGCAAAGCGCCTTAAAGAGCTTGCGTTTTTAAACAAGGGCGTTAAGATAAATTTCCGCGACGAGCGTCAGCATTACAGAATCGAAACCGAAACCTCGGACGACGGCGAGGAGGTGGAAACCAAAATCGCCCTGCCTCCGCGCGAACCGCTCACCTTCAAGTTCGACGGCGGACTGGAAGACTTCGTAAAGTATTTAAACGACGGCAAAACGCCGCTCTACGCGCAGCCTTTATACTATTCGGCAATCAAGGACATTCAGGTCAAGGGCGCGCCCGCGGGCAAAATCAAAATCGAGTTTGCGCTTGCGCACACCAAGAACGACGACGAAAGTCTGTATTCGTTCGTCAACAATATATCCACCGTTGAGGGCGGTTATCACGAGGTCGGCTTCCGCAACGGACTTTTAAAGGCGGTCAACGATTACGCGCGCTCGTCGGGTGTATTAAAGGCAAAGGACCCCGCGTTCGTCGTGGACGATATAAGGGAGGGCTTAACCGCCGTTCTCACCGTGCAGATGAACAACGTCGAGTTCGAGGGGCAGACCAAGACCAAGCTCGGCAACCCCGAAGCCAAAGCCCCCGTCGAAAAGGCGGTTATCGAGGGGCTTACGCAGCTTATGAACACGCGCGGCAACAAGACGGTTTTCGACGAAATTGCAAAGAAAGCAAAGTTTGCCGCAGACGACAGAATAAAGCACCGCGCGGAAAGGGACGTTGCAAAGGCGGCGAGCGAAAACGACGGACTCAACTTAATCGGCAAGCTTGCGCCCTGCTCCGGCAAGAACCCCGATATGAACGAACTGTTCATAGTCGAGGGCGACTCCGCGGGCGGCACGGCAAAGCAGGCAAGGGTAAGACAGTTCCAGTCCATTCTGCCTTTGAGGGGCAAGCCTTTGAACGTGCAGAAAAAGACGGCGTTGCAGGCGTTGCAGAACGAGGAAATAAAGACGCTCGTTTCGGCAATCGGCGCGGGCTTCAACCGCTCCTTCGAGGTGGATAAGACCAGATACAAAAAGGTAATAATTCTTTCCGATGCGGACCAGGACGGTATGCATATCCGCTGCATACTTTTAACGTTCTTCTTCAAATATATGCGCGATCTTGTTGCGGCGGGCTACGTCTACATAGGTATGCCGCCCCTCTACAAGGTCTACAAAAAGGACGTTGTGGAGTACGCCTACGACGACAAGGAACTGGACGAAAAGATTAAAAAGGTGGGCAAGGGGTATTCCCTTCAACGCTATAAAGGACTGGGCGAAATGTCCGCCGAACAGCTTTGGGAAACGACTATGAACCCCGCGACGCGCAATCTTATCCAGGTCACGCTGGAAGATATAACGCAGGCGGCGGAAATGATTGAAATGCTTATGGGCGACAAGGTTGAGGGCAGAAAACAGTTCCTCAACGAAAACGCCGACTTCAACAAGGTGGACGGCTTTATAGAAAAGGTAAACGTCGTCAAGCAGAATACGGGCGCGGAAGAGGTATAAGGTACTATGGCTAAGAAAAGGGACGATAACTTCCAGACTTTTATTCCGCAGGGCAAGGTGTTCACAACTCCTTTGGAAGAGGTTATGCCGCAGTCTATGCTGCCGTATGCGGAATTCGTCATACTGGACAGAGCGCTGCCGCGAGTTGAGGACGGACTTAAACCCGTTCAGAGGCGCATACTCTACACCATGGCGGAAATGGGGCTGACCCCCGACAAGCCGCACAAAAAGTCGGCAAGAATAGTCGGCGACTGTATGGGTAAATATCACCCCCACGGCGACAGCTCGGTTTACGACGCTATGGTAAGAATGGCGCAGGACTTCAATATGCGCCTGACGCTGGTCAACGGACACGGCAACTTCGGCTCCGTGGACGGCGACCCCGCCGCGGCTATGAGGTATACCGAGGCGCGTTTGCAACCGCTCGCACTCGAACTTTTAAAGGATATCGACAAGGAAACGGTGCCCTTTTCGTTCAACTTCGACGACAGCTTATTGGAACCCGATATCCTGCCCGGCAGATACCCCAATCTTCTGGTCAACGGCGCAAACGGCATAGCCGTAGGACTTGCAACCAACATTCCCACGCACAACCTTTCGGAAGTTATCGACGGTGTGTGCGCGTACATAGATAACCCCCGCATATCGCTTGGCGAAATGATGAAGATTATTCCCGGTCCCGACTTTTCGACGGGCGGCTTCATCATAGAAAACGAGCTTAAACAGGCTTACGAAACGGGCAGAGGCAGAATAACGCTGCGCGCCCGCTACTCGGTGGAAAACGGCGATAACGGCAAGAAGGAAATAATCTTTACCGAGCTTCCCTACCAGACCAACAAGGCGGAGCTTTTAAGAAAGATAATGCTCCTTAAAGAGGAGAAAAAGGAAGCGCTTGCGGGCATTGCCGACATTGTGGACGAATCCGACCGCACGGGTATGCGCGCGGTTATATACTGCAAGAAGGATGCCGACGTAGACGCGATACTCAATTTCCTTTTCAAGTATACCGACTTGGAGTGTACGTTCGGCATAAATATGGTTGCAATCGCGGGCGGCAAGCCCCAGCAGCTGGGACTTATCGACATAATCAAATACTACGTTGCATACCAGCGCCAGGTCATTATCCGCCGCACCAAGTACGAGCTGAAAGAAGCCGAAGCGCGCTGCCACATTTTAGAGGGGCTGATTATAGGCGTACACAATATCGACGAGGTTATAAGAATAATCAAGTCGTCGGAAAGCACGCCGGTTGCGCGCATGCGCTTAATGGAAACGTTCGCACTGTCCGACAAGCAGGCGCAGGCAATTCTCGATTTGCGTCTGGCGCGCCTTGCCAAGCTGGAAATCGAAAAGCTGGAAAAGGAGCTTGCCGAGCTCAAAGTGCGCATTGAAAGACTTAAAGCCATACTCGCCAGCCGTGACGAGCAGATGGCTATCGTCAAGAACGAGATGCGCG
>CAMWHW010000080.1 GCA_947174175.1 uncultured Clostridia bacterium
CCGTAAAAGTGGTCGGGGTCGGTTGCTTTAAGACAGTCGATTACGAACTGACTTGCCGCACCGCAACTATCCGCAAGGCTCTTGCCGCCAAGGTAATTTGCGGTAAACACCGAGGCGAAGATGTCGCCAGTGCCGTGCCTCTTTGCGGGCAGTTTTTCAAGCAGTACCGTTTCGTGCTTGCCGCCGCAATAAATCAGCTCGCCTATCTTTCCGTCCTTTTCAACGCCCGTAATAATAACCGTGCCGTCGGTCAACGCGGCAAGCTTTTTTGCAAGAAGCAGGGCAAACGCCTCGTCGCAGTTTTCCCTGTATTCGGTCTCGGTCAGAAAGCAAGCCTCGGTAACGTTGGGCAGGATTATATCTGCGCGTTTGATAAGTTTGCGCATCTCGGCAACGTACTGCAAATCGAATCCGCCGTAAAGCTTGCCGTTGTCGGCAAACACGGGGTCGATAATTACGGGTGCGCCGCCGTTTGAAAAACCGTCAAAGCACTTTTCCGCCAAAGCCATAAGCTCGGCTTTGCCCAAGTACCCCAAAAGGAACGCGTCGAATTTAATATCGTTGTTTTTCCAGTTCTCGAAAATTGCGGGGATTTCGGGCGTGAGGTCGAGATAGCTCCAGCCCTTAAACATGGTGTGGTTGGAAAGCACCGCCGTGGGCAGCACGCACGTTTCAATTCCGTAGCGCGAAAGTATGGGCAGCGCCACGGTAAGCGAGCATTGCCCGACGCACGATAAATCTTGCATTGTCAGTATTCTTTTGGTCTTCATAAATTCGTCCTCGTCGGTTGACATTATATAACTTTCTTGATATTATAAAAATATCCAAATTGATACATTTTTACAATACCAGATAAATTTTATGCTGACCTACGAGCTTTCCGAAAAAAATAAATATTACGCGCTGTACCGTGCCATACGCGGCGATATATTGAGCGGCAATTTAAAACACGGCGACAAGCTGCCCTCCAAGCGCGGCTTGGCGGAGCACCTGGGCGTGAGCGTTATCACCGTGCAGACCGCCTACGAACAGCTGCTTGCCGAGGGGTATATCGAGAGCGAGCAGAGGCGCGGCTATTTCGTCGCGCAGGTCGGCGAGGTCAAAAGCGCAAGTCCCGTCTTTGCGGCGGAGGAGGAAGAGCAGGGCAAAAAGTACGCCCTCGACCTGTGCTCGGGGCGCGCCCCCGCAAGGCTGTTTCCGTTCTCGGTATGGGCAAAGCTCATGCGCGAAACGCTGTCGGAGGAGGGCGAGCATCTTTTGGAGCGCGTGCCTTGCGACGGCGACTATTCCTTAAAGACGGCGATAGCTTCCTATCTTTACCGTTTCCGCGGACTGACCGTCGACCCCCGTCACGTCGTCATAGGCGCGGGCGCGGAATATCTGTACGGGGTAATCGTTCAGCTTTTGGGCAGGGACAAGCCGTACGCCGTGGAAAATCCCGCTTACGGCAGGGTGCCGCACACCTACGCGCTGAACGGCGCAAAGTGCGTTTTCGTTCCCGTGGACGAGCGCGGTGTCAACGTGGAGGAGGTGGAAAACAGCGGCGCGTGCGCGCTGCACGTTTCGCCCTCACACCAGTACCCCACGGGCGTGGTTATGCCCGCCGCAAACCGTTCCCGCCTTATCGGCTGGGCGGAGCGTACGGGCGCGTATATTATCGAGGACGACTACGACAGCGAGTTCCGTTTATTCGGCAAACCGTTGCAGACTATGGCGGGGCTGAACGGCGGCAGGGTCATTTATCTGAACACCTTTTCCAAGACGCTTGCGCCTTCGATGAGGCTGGGTTATATGGTGCTTCCCCCCGAACTATACGCCCGTTACCGCGAAATTTATCAAAATTCCGCCAACGTCGTGCCGCTGTTCGAACAGAAGGCGCTTGCCAAAATGCTGGACGGCGGTTACTTTGAAAGGCACGTCAACCGACTTAAAAACCACTACCGCGGAGTGCGCGCCGCACTGCTGGAAAGGATAGCCGAACTGCCCGTGGAAAAGCAGGTTATAGAGACGGGCGGGGGGTTGCACATCACGCTGCATCTGCCTGGCTTCGCAAGCGACGCGGCTATTAAAAGCGCGGCGGAGGAGAGGGGCATTAAGATTAAATGTCTTTCCGATTATCTTGCCGGGCCGTGCGCAAACGCTGCGGAATATGCGCGCGTTGCCGTCGTCAATTATTCGTCGGTGGAGATAGCCGATTTGAACGCGGTTGAAACGGGGAGGGGAAAATGAAACTCAATTTCGAACTGGTGCCCGACAGTTGCTGGTACTCTAACTTGCGCAGCGCACTGCCGCAGGGCGCGTGGGACGTCGTGCGCAAAAAGGCTTACGCGCGCGCCGACGGAAAGTGTATGATTTGCGGCGCGCCGACAACTCGGTTAGAGGCGCACGAACAGTGGGAGTACGACGACGAAAAGGGCGTGCAGAAACTTGTCAACGTAATTGCCGTGTGCAGGGCGTGTCACGAGGTTATACACATAGGCAGGACGCAGCTTATGGGCAGGGAGCGCGAGGCAAGCGAACATTTTATGAAGGTCAACGGCTGCACCTACGCCGAATATCGCAAGGCGTTAGGCGAGGCAAACGCCGTCCACCGCGAACGCAGTAAAAGGGAGTGGCAGCTTGATATATCCGATTTACCCAAGTTCCTTTAATAAAATTATAGCCGTGCGGCAAATTTTTGCCGCGCGGCTTTTACTTAATTAAACTTAATTAAAATTATACAATCTTTGTAACTTCGCCGCTTGCGATATTAACGCAATAGAAGTGCGAATCGCCGAGTTGCGCACGGAAGTTAATGAAGTAAATGTTTCCGTCAAGTACCGTAAATTCGCTTGCGTAATACGTCTGCTGATAGTCTAAAATCAGCGTTGGCTGGGTATTGTCGCTTGCCGTCTTATCTATGCAGTAAAGACCGGAAGTGCCGCTCATTACGTCGTTGTAATAATAAACCTTATTGCCGTAAACGCGAATTTCCAGCGGGTCTGTGCCGGAAGTCATCATAACGGTATATCCCGTTCCGTCAACGTTCATTCTGCAAAGGCGTTTATAAGCCCAAGCCAAGCCGTACGTCTCTCTGAAATATACAACGCCGTCGGATATGACGAAAGTGTTAAATCGACTTACGTCTTTCGGGGTGATATTTTCTGCCGCGCCTCCGCTAACGGGCATACGGTAAAGCTTATAGCCGTCTACGAAGTATATATATCCGTCATAATAAGTAAGGTCGGTTGCGCCCTTGCTGTATATTTCGCTGTCGTTGCCCTGGGCGTCTATCTTGTGGATAGCCGTTCTTGCACCCGCCGCGTTACTTAAAACATAGTAGAGGTTAGTTCCGTCGGTAACCATATCCTCGCAGTCGTTTTTGGAAACTAGTTCGGGCTCGCCGCCGAGTTTTAAATTAACCTTGTAAAGGTCGTTGTTCACGCCGTAGCTGACCGCATTGTAATAGAGCGTATCGCCCAGAATCGAAAAGTCGCTCACCTTGTTGGAGGTCACGCGCGAAAGCGCTTTGCTTACCGTGTTATAAGAATACAGCGCCTTGTCGTTGTGCAAGTCTAAAAAGTACAGATATTTGCCGTATGCCGCCGTCTTGCTTCCCGTGCTCAGGGGTATGGTTTCGGGCGCAACGAATCCGTCCAGAACTTCCACGGTGTTGTTTCCGTCGGTATCGCTTATGCACAGCATCTGGTCGCTTACCCTGTAATAAGCAAGTCTGTTGCCGGCAGCCGTAAGCGAGCTGTAACTCAGGTTATCGCCCTCGATAACTTTCGTGCCGGGGAGCTGATTGTTGACTGCGGGGTTTGCGTTGACCTTATATATTCCCTTGCCGAATACCAGCGAGTTGAGAAGGTCTACGTTTATATAATAGAGGTAGTTGCCTATAACCGTCAGGTTTGCGCCCGCGTCGGACGTAAGCTTGTGCCTGGTCTGTGCGGAAATATCGTATCTCTCGATATAGTCGCCGGTAAGATTATTTACCGTGTAATACAGCGCGCCGTCAGAGTTCGTAAGGCAGGTTATCTTCTCGTCGACGACCAAAGTCCTGGTTCCGCCGGACTTGCTTACTTTTGTCAGCTTGTCGCCGTTCGCACCGTCGGCAAAGTAGATATAGTTGCCCGCGCAGGTCAGGTGTTTTGCCTTGCCTGCCGAAATGAGTTCGGCGGCGGGCTCGCTTCCCGAAAGATTTATTTTGAATATGCCGCTGTTTTTGGCTGTCAGCGCGTTTACGGCGTAATACAGATAGCTGCCGTCCGTGCACAGATATTCGCCCTTTTCCGAAATTACGGTGTTCGCGCCGTTCGTTCCGACCGACTTAACGGAAGAGATTAAGGGGGTGTAGCTCCTGAAATACAGGTCGCCGTTCATCTCGGTAAAGTTATAGGGAACGTCCGAGCTTACTTTTTGTACTCCGTCCGTATCGTACTTGTACAGCTTGTCGCCGTCAAGCGCGTTGGCAAAGTACAGTGCGCCGTCGTGCTGGATAATGAACCTGTGCTTGTCCTCGGCGGTGATTTTCAGCTTTGCCTGAGCGGTATAAGTATTATAGTTTTTGTTGGTTACCGTTACGGTTATCGTGTATTCGCCCGTCTCGGTTGCCGAATTGGTGAGCGTTGCGTCTTCCTTGCAGGAATACTTTACGGTAGAATTTTCGGGCACCGGCCCCACGAGTTCTATCATATGCGGAGTGTCGTCGTAGGAGAAAGTGCCGTTTTCGAATTTCAGCCCCGCAAACTCTGCCTTGGCGATTGTAAGCTTTGCGCTAAGCACCAGGTTTTCGTATCCTTCACACTTCACGGTTGCGGTAACGCTGTACGTGCCCGCGTTAACCGAGTCGTTGTTTGCCGAATAGGTTACGCCCGCGCCGTCGGGCAGAGTGCCTTCAACCGCAAGGGGATGCGCCGCGCCGTCGTAAGTTGCGCTGCCGTCTTTAAGCGTCAGCCCCGTAAACTTTTTAAGTTCGGGAGCAGGCGTGACAGGAGTCGAAGGGTTGCTCGGCGTTGACGGATTGCTCGGCGTCGAGGGGTTGCTCGGTGTTGACGGATTGCTCGGCGTTGACGGGTTATTAGGTGTCGACGGATTGTTGGGAGTGCTCGGCGTGTCGGGCGTCGAAGGCGTGTCCGGTGTGTTCGGTG
>CAMWHW010000081.1 GCA_947174175.1 uncultured Clostridia bacterium
CGTCGGAGTGCATTCTGCCCATCGTATCGGTCATACCGTAGGAGGAAGGACCTGCCGCCATGTTGTCGGGGTGCAGGGTTCTGCCCGTGCCGCCGCCCGATGCAACCGAGAAGTACTTAACGCCGTTTTCAACGCACCACTTTTTGTAAGTGCCTGCAACGGGGTGCTGGAAGCGGGTGGGGTTGGTGGAGTTACCCGTAATGGAAACGGTAACGTGTTCGAGCTGCATAATCGCAACGCCCTCGGGAACGTTGTCCGCGCCGTAGCACTTAACCTTCGCTCTGGGACCGTCGGAGAAAGCAACGGTGTCAACGACCTTAACTGTCTCGGTGTAGGGGTCGAACTTGGTTCTTACGTAGGTGAAACCGTTAATTCTGGAAATGATATAAGCCGCGTCCTTGCCAAGACCGTTCAATATAACGCGCAGGGGCTTAACCCTTACCTTGTTTGCGTTCTCGGCAATCTTGATGGCGCCTTCCGCCGCCGCAAAGCTTTCGTGACCTGCAAGGAAGCAGAAGCAGTCGGTCTCTTCGGAAAGGAGCATAGCGCCCAGGTTACCGTGACCTAAACCAACCTTTCTGTTTTCGGCAACCGAACCGGTAATGCAGAAAGCCTGCAAGCCGATACCGATAGCCGCAGCAGCGTCCGCAGCCTTGGTGCAGCCCTTCTTGATTGCGATAGCCGCGCCTACGGTGTAAGCCCAGACTGCGTTTTCAAAGCAGATGGGCTGGGTACCGCGAACTATCTTGTCGCAGTCAACGCCCTTGGAAAGGCAGATGTCGCGGCATTCCTCAATAGACTTAATGCCGTACTCTTTCAATACGCCTAAAATTTTCTTTTCTCTTCTCTCATATCCTTCGAAAAGTGCCATAATCAGTCAACCTCCTTGTCCGTTCTGGGGTCGATGTGCTTAACCGCACCCTGTTCCTTGGTATATCTGCCGTAAGTTCCGACAGACTTCTCGTAAGCTTCGTTGGGGGTAAGACCCTTCTTAATGAAGTCGGTCATTTTGCCGAGCGAAACGAACTTGTATCCGCAAACCTCGTTGTTCTTGTCGAGAGCGAGGGAGAGGACGTAGCCTTCCGCCATTTCAAGATATCTGACACCCTTTGCGGCGGTACCGTACATGGTGCCCACCTGCGAGCGCAGACCCTTGCCCAGATCTTCCAGTCCTGCGCCTACGGGCAGACCGTCGTCGGAGAAAGCCGACTGGGTTCTTCCGTAAACGATTTGCAGGAACAACTCTCTCATAGCCGTGTTGATAGCGTCGCACACGAGGTCGGTATTCAGCGCTTCCAAAATGGTCTTGTGGGGAAGAATTTCCGCCGCCATAGCCGCGGAGTGGGTCATACCCGAGCAGCCTATGGTTTCAACCAGAGCCTCCTGAATTATACCGTCCTTTACGTTGAGCGTAAGCTTGCACGCACCCTGCTGAGGGGCGCACCAGCCGATACCGTGCGTAAGACCTTTAATGTCTTTGATTTCCTTTGCCTGAATCCACTGTCCTTCCTCGGGGATGGGAGCGGGTCCGTGTTCAAACCTACCGGAAACACCCTTGGCAACGCAAATCATGTTTTCGACGTCTTTTGAATACTGCATCACATATCCTCCAAAAAATATTTCATTATTTCACCCGATAAGTATAACACAGCCCGACGGAATTTTCAACAAGATAAGGCATAATTTTCGCGTGCAAAGAGTAAAATTTTGAGTTCAAGTTGACTAAAAACTGTTTACACGCGGGCAAAAAGTATTATAATATAATTGTGCGTAAATATAAACGCGCTAACGTCAATCAAAGTGTGGGTATTATAAGTGCTCTGTCAGAATTGTAAAAAACGCGAAGCGACGGTAAACCGCGTCGAAACGGTGGGGGGCAAGTCCTGTTCCCAGCATCTTTGCGCACTGTGCGCGAACGAGCTTTTCGGCGACTTCGAAAACGAAATAGCAAACGCAATGCTTGCGGATATTTTCGACGGCTTCGAACCCGAGGATAAGGTATGCCCCGGGTGCGGTCTTACTTTTGCCGATTACGAAAGGAGCGGTCTTTTGGGCTGCCCCAGCTGCTACGACTATTTCAACGAGGAGCTTCTTCCCTACATAGCCCGCATACAGGGCAAGACCGTGCACGTCGGCAAGGGCGGCGGAGTGTATACCTCCGAGCACGATTTGCGCCTTAAACTTTCCTCCTTGCAGAACGCAATGGAGCAGGCGCTTTCGCGCGGAGACTACGCCGAAGCGGGCAGAATAAACGAGCATATGAACGCGCTCAAAAAGCGCAATACGGGGGCGCGCAGATGGTAGATTTCAAGCTCGGCACGGTCGTGTCGTCGCGCATAAGGCTTGCGCGCAACCTCAACGGTTATCCGTTTCCGGCACGCCTGCGCAACGCAAGACAGGCAAAGGAAATAATACGCTCGGTCTCCGCGGCAATCAACAAGGTTGACGAATTCCGTCTGTACTATATGGACGGCATATCGGAAGACGACGCTTTAAACCTGGTCGAAAACAGACTTATAAGCCCCGCGCTTCTGAACACTCCGTCGCGTTCGGCGGCGCTTATAAACGAAAAGGGCGACATATCCATAATGATAAACGAGGAGGACCACCTCAGGGAGCAGTGCATTTCCAAGGGAATGTCGCTGCGCCCCGCGTACGAGCAGATGTCTTCCAAAGACAACTTAATTGCCCGTTCCATACAGTTTGCCTACGACGAGCAGCTGGGCTATCTGACCGCGTGCCCCACGAATCTCGGCACGGGGCTCAGGGCCTCGGTTATGATGTTCCTGCCCGCCCTGGAACTGGGCGGCGTAATGCCCGACGTCATTAAAAGCGTAACCCGTCTGGGGCTTACCGTGCGCGGTGCTTACGGCGAGGGAAGCAAGGCAAAGGGCTATAACTATCAGGTCAGTAACGAGGTAACTCTGGGCGTAACCGAGGAAACCATAATTTCGCAGGTCGAATCGGTCGTATCCAAAATAATAGAGATGGAGGCGAGCGAACGCAAGCGGCTTAAAAACTGCGCGGGGTCGCTCATTCTCAGGGATAAGTGCCTGCGCGCCTACGGCTTGCTGACCAACTGTGCGCTGCTAACCAATAACGAGCTGGACGCGCTGTGCGCGGACCTGAAACTGGGCGCGTGCCTGGGCTTTCTCAACGTCAGCGACATAACCGCGGTAGACGAGCTTATGCTTCAAATGAAGCCTTCCAACCTCAACGTACTTGCGGGCAGAACGCTGGAAACGCAGGAAAGGGACGCGTACCGCGCGCAGTACTCATCCAAAAAGATAGCAAACTGGGTAACCAGAGGCTGATTAAAGAATAAATCAGGAGAAAACAAGAGTGGAGTATCAAAGATTTTCACGCAATCTGCAAAAGGTGCTTTCGGTTTCCAGGGAGGTAACAGCCTCGCTTGAAATAAGCTATATCGGCAGCGAACACATAGTGTACGCAATGCTTTGCACGCCCGACTGTATAGCGGGCAAAATTCTCTCCTCACTGGGCGTAACCGAGGAATGTTACAGACGTTTCCTCGTTAAGGCGGTAGACCACCGCTGTACCATAAACGGCTTCACGCCGCGCACCAAGCACATGTTGGAGCAGGCAAAAGATTTCGCGCTTGCCTATAACGAGGACGGACTTGCGGGCACCGAGCATCTTTTGTACGCGGTCAACCAGTCGCCCGACTGCCTTGCGATATATATTTTAAAAGCGCTGGGCGTAAGTATGTCCGCGCTCTCGGCAATGCTCGAACAGGCTATTGCGGGCGATATCGACGACTTGGGGGACGAGGACTATCCCTCGGGCTACGCGTCGTCTTTCGCAAACTTTTCCGCGCACCAGCCCCAGGGCAAGGACGAGCGCAAGAGCGACAGAAAGAGCGAGCGCAAAAACGATTCCGCTCTGGACGAAAACGTTTTGCAGTACGGCACCGACCTCACCGCAAAGGCGAAGGAGGGCAAGATTGACCCCGTCATCGGCAGAAAGAAGGAAATCGACAAAATCATTCAGGTGCTTTCGCGCCGCACCAAGAACAACCCCGTTCTGATAGGTGAACCTGGCGTAGGTAAATCGGCGGTAGTCGAAGGGCTTGCGCAGGCAATAATCAACAACGACGTGCCCGACCTTTTAAAGGGCAAAACGGTGTTCTCTCTCGACCTTTCCAGCCTGGTTGCGGGCGCCAAGTACCGCGGCGATTTCGAGCAGCGTTTAAAGGACGCAATCAACACCATAAAGACCAACGGCAACGTAATTTTATTCATAGACGAAATTCACCTTCTGGTCGGAGCGGGCGCTTCGGCGGAGGGCAAAATGGACGCGGCAAACATATTAAAACCCTTGCTTGCGCGCGGCGAATTGCAGACGGTAGGCGCAACCACGCTTGACGAATACCGCAAATATATCGAAAAGGACGCGGCACTGGAACGCCGTTTCACCCCCGTGCAGGTTGAAGAACCCACGGTTGAGGACACGGTTGAAATTTTAAGGGGCTTGCGCGACAAGTACGAAGCGCACCACAAAGTATCCATTACGGACGAGGCGATTATAGCCGCCGCAACCCTTTCGGACAGATATATCACCGACCGTTTCCTTCCCGACAAGGCGATAGACCTCGTGGACGAGGCGGCTTCGCGCGCGCGCCTCAATACCTATAATTCCCCGCACGAGCTGAACGAACTGGAAGAAAAGCTCAAACGCCTCACCTACGAAAAGAACAAGGCGGCAAGGGGCGAAAACTACGATATGGCAAAGGAGCTCGTCAACGAAATTAACGAGGTCCAGGAAAAGATAAAGGAAATTCACGACGAGTGGAAGGGCGGACAGTCCGCCCCCGCAATCGGCGCGGAGGAAATCGCGCAGGTCGTCCGCGGCGGGTCGGGCGTGCCCGTCTTAAAGCTTACCGAGCAGGAAAGCGAAAAGCTTTTGCACCTGGAAGAAAATCTGCACAAGCGCATAATCGGTCAGGACGAGGCGGTTTCCGCCGTCGCAAGGGCGATACGCCGTGCGCGCGCAGGCTTGAACGAAAGCGGCAAACCCATCGGTTCGTTCATATTCGTAGGACCTACGGGCGTAGGTAAAACCGACCTTGCCAAGGCGC
>CAMWHW010000082.1 GCA_947174175.1 uncultured Clostridia bacterium
GTCTTGCGGTTTTCCCTGCTTTCGAACGCGTTATTGACTTCCGTTCTGATAAGCTCGGTAAGTTTATCAAGGGATATACCGCCCTGAACGACCTTTTCGCCGCCGAGCCGTGCCAGAATAGCCGCAATCTGCAAATCGGTTTTTGCTTCCGCCCTCAGCGTAGCTTCCGCCCTCATTGCCGCCTGTTCGGCTTTGATTTCCGCAAGCTCCTTAGCCGCGCTCTGTTCCGCCTTAATGGCAGCCAGCTCCGCCTGAATAAGCGCGAACTGAGTACCGTCCATAGCGCCGCCCGCAGCCGCGGACTGACCGCCCGCCTGGGGTGCGCCCTGCGCCATAGTCTGCTGAGGCATTTGCGGCATCTGGGGCATCATCTGCGGCATCATCATCTGAGGCTGAGCCATGCGCGCCATACGCTCCTCGCGGTCCTCGCGGCGGCGTTCTTCCTCGCGCTGTCTGCGTTCCTCTTCCTTGCGCTCGCGCTCCTCCTTCTCTTCCAGCCTGCGCTGTTCCTCGCGCTCGCGCTTCTTCTTCGCCGCGCGCGCCGCAAGCGCAATTATTAAAATGAGAAGTATCAGCGCAACGACCGCGATTACCAGCCACAGCCAGTTTACTTTGAGGAACTTAACGATTTTATCCACAGTCGTAAGCTCCTTCGCGGGCGTGGTATAGGTAAACGATTTAACCGTGTACTGCGCCGCGCTTGCGTCCAGTTCAAAGTTCTCGGTATACAGACGTTCCGCCTTAACGAAATACTGCGTTTCCTTTGCAAGGTCCTCCGCCGCAACCTCCTCGGTGCAAGCCTCGTCCTTGTAATATCTCAAAGTCACCACGTCGCTGAACGCGCCCACAAAGCTTTCACTCGCGAACGTGGGCAGAGCGCCCTCCGTCTTGGTTGCCGTAAGCACCGCTTTTGCAACGTTCCAGTCAACCGCAGCTTCGTTCGCCAACAGCGTGACCTCGGTTTCACCGTCGAATACTGCCGCACCAAACACGGTTTTCTTCAAAGTCGTGCTTGCTGCCCACTTATAAGTTTCGTAGTCGTTCAAAGCAAACACCGCCTTGTACGAACCTACCGCCAGCCCGCTTTGCAGCTTGTCGGTGACGAAGGTCATCAGCTCGCCGTCAAAGCCGTTAAAGTTCTCAACGGTGGGTTTAATGGCAACGCCCGTATAATTCAGTCCGCCCTTGAATGTAGGCAGTTCGACGACCTGTTTTTGCACGGTAATATTGATAACCGTCGAAACCTCGTTTCCGCCCTCGTCCGTATACTTGATGCTAACGCTTACGGGCCCCGCCTTAAACTTTCCGTTGTCATTCAGACTTCCGCACGCAATTTCCAGGTCTTCAACCGCAACGCTCTGCTTGTCGCCGTTGTTGTACTCAACCACCGCCGAAAGCTTGGCTTTCAACTCGTCCAGAGTGTTAGCGGTAGTATATTCCGCGTCCCCTTCAAGAGTCGCCGTAACCGCAACCGCCACCGCGTCGTCGATTACGAGCGTCGCGTGCATGTCGCCGATGGTGTTATAGTTAGGGTTCTCGTGCTCGAACTTCGCGGTAATTTCATAAGTGTCCGCCGCAATTAAATCGCCGTCGTAAACGTACGTAACGGTTATCCACTCGGGCAACTCAACGCCGCCCACTTTCAGCTCGTGCTTTTCGCCGTCGTAGGTCACCTTATCGCCGTCAAACGTAACGCCCGTCATATCGTAGTCGGCCTTTTCGATTTCCACTTCGAAAGTATCCGTCCACTCCTTGGAATTGTTGTCCGTAAACTTAACGGTGATAGTGCGCGTGCCCGCGGCAAGCTTGCCGTCGCCGTGCAGCCCGCCATCGTCGGCTTCAAGCACGTATTCGGTCGCCTTTAAAATCTTCTTGTCGCCGTTGTTGTAGGAAAGCTCAACTTCCAGCCCCTCTTTCAGCACGTCCAAAGCGTTTTCCGCGTCAAAGGTTTTGCCGTTGGGCGCGGTATATGCCGCGGTCATTCCCGAAATATCAACGTCGGTTACCGTCGGAACGGTAAAGGTCGTTTTCTTTTCGACTTCGCCCTTCTTCCACACTACCTCAACCACGTTGTTGGTCGAAGAAAAGCCCTTGGGAATAACTACGGTATAGCTGTCGCTGTCCAGCGTTTCCTCGTCGCCGTTGTTAAAGGTTGCGTCAACCGAAAGATAAGTATCAATCTGCAAATCGTCCACGGTAGCGGAACTGTATATAGTTCTGCCCGCCTGAACGTAGGTTGCTTTAAGCGTATCCACAAGCAGTTCGGTTACGGTTACCGTCTGCACGGCAGAAGTCTTTCCGCCGTAACTTACGGTAAACGCGCACTGTCCCGCAATAAGCACGTTCTTTGCGCTTCCCGTAATATTTACGGTATACTTGGAAGAGTCAAGAATTGCCGTGGTGTCGTTGCCGTCGTCAAACGTAACTTCCACGGTAAGATACTGCTTTATGGTATTTGCCGCCGCGTTCTCCCACAGCGTAGCGCCGTTCTGATTAACTTTTATAATCTTAACCTGCTTAACGCCCGCAATGGCTACGGAAACGGTGGTGCTGCCTTTAAGAATATCGTTTTCGCCCGTGCCGTATTTGTAACTTACTTCCAGCTTGAAATCGCCGTCCGTAAGCTCGAAATCAGCGGGGAAAGAATATTCGCTTGAATCAAGCGTTTTGCCCGCACTGCCGTCGTTGTTCTTCACCTTTACGGTGAGCTGCGCTTTCAAGTCGTCCGCGCTCGTGGAGGTGTAAACGGTTGAACCGTCGTGCTCTACGGTAAGCTCCGCGGGAACTACCGCAAGTATTTCGGGTATGGTTATTTTGCAGGTAATGCTGGGGTCTGATTTTAACTGAACCGTAAGTTCCTTGTTCTCACCGTTTGTAAGCGTGGTGCCCGGTGCAAACTGAATTTCGCTCGTCGCCGCAACGCCCGCGGCGCTTCCGTCGTTGTTGGTCTTGGTTACCGTTATCCTTTTAAGCAAGTCGTCCAGCTTGGTAGAGGTGAATATATCGCCCGTGCCCGTAAGCTCGGCTGATATACTGCCCACGCCGATTTTGGTTACCGTAATTCCCAGATCGCCTTTCTTTACCGCATAGTTCAGGCTGTCGGGCGTGAACGTCCAGTTATAATTGCTTTGGTTGATTTTCAAAGTCTGCTTATCGTCCCAGACCAAAGTGCCCTTGCCGTTCCACGCGGCGGGCGGTTTTATTTCGGGGAAGCCGCTCGTTTCGATGCCCTCGAAATATTGCTTGGTGGAATTATCCTCGTTCCTGCCGTATTCCACCGTGGGAAGGAACGGGTCTATTACCTTTTGATTTACCGTAATAGTAATGGTTTTATCCGCAGTGGTGCCGTCCGTCCAAAGTTGTCCATCGACAAGCTCGAAAGTAACTTTATACGTGCCTGCGTCTACTATAAGGTCGGTCAGCTTTCCGCCTTCGGCAGCGGTAAGAGTCTGCTCGGTTGCGTCCTTTGCAGGCGACGTGTACTTTATGGTCTTGACCGAATAATAGTCGCTTCCCAATTCATTATTCCACAGACATTCGCCCGAATACGTTTCGGTGTAATCTTCGGGAATTACTATACCATTCTGAGTGAAGCTTGCCTTTACGCATTCGGACTTAACGTCGCCGTTTAAGCTGTCAAGGAACAGTACGGTTATTGCGTATTCCCCCGCCTTTACGCCGCCTGGTACGTTGACCGTTGCCTGACCGCCCGAAAAAGTAGTAGTTGCCTGATATTTTACTTCGCCTGCTTTCTCCCTGTCAGAGAGCAGAATTACAGCCTGACCCGTCTGACCGGTTTTTGTAACGGTAACGCTGTTGGACTTTATATCTAATTTTACAGCTGATGAATTGCCGCTGTAATCGACGTAGTTTGAAGCTTTCGTATACAGTTTGTATGTCGGCTTTCCGTCGGCTGTTGTCACAGCGGTATCCACCTTTGCGAAGGTCGAACCGATGGAAGCAACGGGAGCCGCCGTAGCGTAAACTACGGAATCGGCGTTCAAATTAAAAGCCGGACGCACCCCATTGGGGTATCCTATTACATTTGTATCCCATACGTAGCCATCAGAAACAACGTACATTGCTTGCGAACGGTTCTCACAGCGGACCGCCGAACGAATCCACCAACCATCCTTATCATCCGATTTCAGACAGTCCAAGGTAATGCCGTTTATAGTATTATTCTGTGCATTTACCTGTATCGTGCCGTCATAACAGGTAGGATAATAGTTGAATGAAGGCTCCCAGGAAGGGTTTACATTATTTGCATAAGTCACTCCGCCGGCATCACAGAAACCGTAGTCTGCGGTATTTATATCGTAATAATCGAGAAGGAACAGCTTATCGCCGCTCGTCGTTTCCGTTACTGTACCATCCTCCGTATTATAAGTAGCGTATTGCGCCGTAGGCGTTTCGTCCAACCTGGTGGTATTGTACTTGCCGTTTACGGCGTTCGTCGTCGTGGTTTTACCCTCGGTTACTACTATTCCTTTCCTACTATACACCAACTTGCGCGGCGAAACAGAAGTATCAATACCGATGAGGTCGGTGGTATAGCTGCCTGCCGCCACTACCGACCTCTTTTCATCTACCGTGAACGACTGACCATACCACGATTCGTCGTTGTTGACGACAGTCGTTTTTGAAGGCATAGTCGTATAGCCGCTTACAGCGTTATAATATGTGCCGCCGTTAAGCCATGCACGAATATAACTTGTGCCCCAGAACGCGTAATCAGGATTATTAGTACAAATGTTGTAAATATCATCGGAAAATGAGCTATCAGCAAAGAGCAACATATTTCCGCTGCTGTACTTGTTATTTTTGCCCGTGTCAAGCACGCGCCACTTAATCGGACTATTATTATTGGTTCCGAAATAAATATTTTCGTTTTGCGCGCCTTTAAGTGCCTTTTTAAATGCGCCGCTCAGATTGACAATTGAAGCGGGCGTTGCCGTTTCTTCCGCGCTTGCGCTTAACTTGTTATCCGTTTTTGAAAATGAAAAAACTGTGCCGCACACAGATGCAACACAGAATATGGGCGTGAGTATATAAAGCAACGCGCGCTTTACGCCTTGCTTACTTCTTAAAAGT
>CAMWHW010000083.1 GCA_947174175.1 uncultured Clostridia bacterium
GCACGCCCGCCATCTCGAACATTACTCTGTCGGGCTTGACGATAGCTACCCAGTATTCAACCGAACCTTTACCGGAACCCATACGGGATTCGGCGGGGTGCTTGGTTATGGGCTTGTGAGGGAATATATCTATCCAGACCTGGCCGCCGCGCTTGATGAATCTGGTCATCGCAATACGCGCCGCTTCTATCTGGTTGGAAGTAATTCTTCCGCCCTCTTCCGCTACCAGACCGTACTGTCCGTAAGCAACTTTATTGCCCTTATGAGCTCTGCCGCGAATCTTGCCGCGGTGCTGCATTCTTCTTTTTACTCTCTTGGGAATTAACATCTTATTCTTCGCCTCCGTCTGAGATTATAAGCTTCTTAGACGCATTGAGCACTTCGCCCTTGTATATCCAGCACTTTACGCCGAGTACGCCGAACGTTGTATGCGCTTCCGCGAAACCGTAATCTATGTCCGCTCTCAAAGTCTGCAGAGGAATGGAACCGTCGTGATAGCTTTCGCTGCCCGCGATTTCTCTGCCGTCGAGACGACCGGATACCGTAATCTTTACGCCCTTGACGCCCGTCTTTGTAACCTTTGAAAGCTGCTGCTTGATAGCCCTTCTGTACGAAACACGCTTTTCAAGCTGAGAAGCAACCGCCTCGGCAACGAGCTGTGCGTCCTGGTCAATCTTGTCAACTTTGTTGACGTTGATGATGATAACTTTACCGCCCGTAAGCTTTGCAAGGTGCTTCTTGCTGACCTCGATTTCCGCGCCCGCCTTGCCGATAAGCACGCCGGGACGACCCGTATAGATGGTAACTTCAACCTTGTTGGCTGCCCTTACTACGCAAATCTTGGAGATTGCCGCATCATAGTACTTCTTCTTGATGAAGGTACGGATAACGTTATCTTCCTTTAAATGCTTTGAAAAGTCCTTCTTTTCGGCGTACCACTGGGAATCCCAGCCCTTGATTACGCCTACTCTCAAACCATGAGGATTAACTTTCTGTCCCATACTTCAATCTCCTTAAATCTTCTTCGCGTCGAGCACGACGGTGATGTGGCTGGTTCTCTTTAAGATTGCGTGTCCGCGTCCCTTGGATACGGGCTGCATTCTTTTAAGATGAGGGCCGCCGTTTGCATAAGCTTCCGCAACTATAAGGTCGCTTCTGTCCATACCCTGGTTGTGCTCTGCGTTTGCCGCCGCGGAAAGAAGAACTTTCTTTACTTCCTCGCTGCCGCCTTTATTGCAGTAGGAAAGAATAGCCGAAGCCTCCTCCACGCTCTTGCCCCTGATAAGCGCGAGAACGGTTCTCACCTTGTAGGGGGAAATTCTGACGTATTTTGCCGTTGCGTAAGGACGTTTATCCTTAGTTGCGGCAATCTTTTCTACTTTTTTCTTCATATTGCTTGCCATAACTTTAAACTCTCCTTACTTCTTCGTCGTCTTAGCCGCGTGACCCTTGAAGGTTCTGGTGGGAGCAAACTCGCCGAGCTTGCAGCCGACCATGTCTTCGGTGATATACACGGGGACGTGCTTTCTTCCGTCGTAAACGGCTATCGTATGTCCGACCATCTGGGGGAATATGGTGGTTGCTCTGGACCAGGTCTTGACAACTTTCTTTTCGCCCGCAGCGTTCATTGCTTCTATTCTTGCCATAAGCCTTTCTTCGACGTAAGGCCCTTTCTTAACGCTTCTTGACATTTACCTATTCCTCCTTTAATTGATTCTCTTTAAGATATATTTGGAAGAAGTGTTCTTCTTCTTTCTGGTCTTATAACCCAGAGCAGGCTTGCCCCAAGGGGTCATAGGACCTGCATGTCCGACGGGGCACTTGCCTTCGCCGCCGCCGTGAGGGTGGTCGTTGGGGTTCATGACGGAACCTCTTACGGTAGGTCTGGTGCCGAGGTATCTCGTCTTGCCCGCCTTGCCGAGGTGAACTATTTCGTGTTCGAGGTTGCCGACCTGTCCGATGGTCGCCCTGCACTTGATGGAGATAAGACGCATTTCGCCGGAAGGCATCTTGATGGTCGCGTAAGCGCCCTCTTTTGCCATAATCTGTGCGGAAATGCCTGCCGCTCTTGCAATCTGCGCGCCGCGTCCGGGCTGCATCTCGATTGCGTGAACCACGGTACCTACGGGGATATCCGCAAGCGCGAGCGCGTTGCCCGCCTTGATGTCCGCGGTGGGACCGGAGATAACCTTGTCGCCTACGTTGAGTCCGACGGGTGCGAGGATATATCTCTTTTCGCCGTCCGCATACGCAAGGAGCGCAATGTTAGCCGATCTGTTGGGATCGTACTGAATGGATACGACCTTTGCGGGAATACCGTCCTTATTTCTCTTGAAATCGATAACTCTGTACTTTATTCTGTTGCCGCCGCCGATGTGACGAACGGTAATTCTACCCGTGTTGTTTCTGCCGCCCGTCTTTCTCTTGTCGTGCAGGAGGCTTCTTTCGGGCTTATCGCCGGAGAGCTCCTCTCTTGCAAGAACGGTCATGAAACGGCGCGAAGGGGAAGTGGGTTTAAATCTCTTGATTGCCATTTTTCATTCCTCCATTAGGACAGCGAGTCGAAGAACTCGATCGTCTTCGAATCGGCTTTAAGCTGAACGATAGCTTTCTTGTAATCGGGAGTGTAGCCCTCGTTCCTGCCCATTCTTTTGAGCTTGCCCTTGCAGTTAACGGTGTTCACGCTTGCAACCTGAACGCCGAACAGCTTTTCTACGGCGAGCTTTATTTCGGTCTTGTTTGCCGACTTAGCAACGATAAACGAATACTTCTTGTCGGCTATTCCGTCGTAACCCTTTTCGGTGAGAAGGGGTTTTATAATGATGTCCTGTGCTAACATTATTCTCCGTATGCCTCCTCTATCTTCTTGACGGCAGCCTTGGTAAGAACGACCTTAGCGTTGGCTACCACTTCGTATACGGATATCTGCTCTACGGGCAGGGTGGAAAGATTTTCAAGGTTTCTTGCCGCAAGCACGACCTTCTCGTCCGCCGTATCCATATATATTATAGAGCTCTTGTTGAGGTTGAGCGCCTTCTGGAACGCCGCCATCTCCCTGGTCTTGCCTTCCTTGACTGCGAGGCTGTCGATTACGACCACTTCGCCGTCGGCAACTTTCTTGGAGAGCGCCGAGATGAGCGCGGCAACCTTTGCCTTCTTGTTCATATCCTTGGAGAAGTCGCGGCTCTTGGGTGCGAATACTACGCCGCCCTTTATCCACTGGGGCGCCCTTATGGAACCCTGACGGGCGTTACCCGTGCCCTTCTGACGCCAAGGCTTTCTGCCGCCGCCCCTTACTTCCGTACGGGTGAGGGTGGACTTGGTTCCCTGTCTGTCGTTGGCAAGTCTGGTTACGACTGCCTGATGAATAAGTTCTTCTCTGTATTCGGCGCCGAAAACCTTGTCGCTGAGTTTAAGCGTACCGGCTTCCGTACCGTCCATCTTGTATACTTTAATGCTGGGCATTTCTCACGTCCTCCTTATTTAACGGTATCGTTAATGGTAACGATGCTTCCGTCAGGTCCGGGAACAGAACCCTTTACCAAGATGCAGTTTCTCTCCACATCTACTCTGACGATTTCGAGGTTCTGAACGGTTACGTTGTCGCAGCCGTACTGACCCGCGAGGTGCTTGTTTTTAAATACTCTGGAAGGCGAGCTGTTCGCGCCCATAGAGCCGGGCTCTCTGTGCACGGGGCCTACGCCGTGGGTTTCCTTCAAACGGTGCTGGTTCCATCTCTTGATGACGCCGGAATAACCGTGACCCTTGCTTACGCCGTGAGCGTCCACTCTGTCGCCCGCCGCAAACACGTCCGCCTTGACTTCCGCGCCTACGGTGTAGGAAGAAAGGTCGTCGAGTCTGAATTCCTTCAACACCTTGCAGGGCTTAACGCCTGCCTTCTTGAACTGACCGAGTTCGGGCTTGGTAAGCGCCTTTTCGGTAGTTTCACCAAAACCGAGCTTCAACGCGGAATAGCCGTCTTTTTCCACAGTTTTGATTTGTATTACGGGACAGGGACCTGCCTGCAATACCGTGACGGGGATTACCTTCCCCTCCGCCGTAAATATCTGTGTCATACCCTCTTTACGGCAGATGATTGCTTTATTCATTGATAAAGTTCCTCCGATAAATTTTTTTATTTTTCAGATACCGCGCTCCGCCGTCCCGCCGTTGCCGTCGTCCGCTTCCCGTTGGGTATCTATATTGACTTTCAATAAATTCACTTACTTTCCTTTTATCAGAAGCAAGCAAGACAAGGAGCGTGAGGAAAACCCGAGGGAGTTTACACCGAAGTAAATGACCGAAGGTTGCCGCAGCGCAACGCCGTATTGCGAAGCTTATGGTAAAAGCGCAGGTCTTAGAGTTTAATCTTAATGTCTACGCCTGCGGGAAGGTGGACCGTATCCAAAAGCTTCGCGTTGGGGGTGTAGATGTCGATAATTCTCTTATAAGTTCTCTGCTCGAACTGTTCGCGGCTGTCCTTGTACTTGTGGGGGCAACGCAAAATGGTGATAACTTCCCTTTCGGTGGGAAGGGGAATGGGTCCCGAAATTTTAGCGCCGCTCTTCTTCATGGTTTCCACTATTCTGGAAGCCGCAAGGTCAACGAGCTCGTGATCGTAAGCCGCAAGTTTGATTCTGATTTTCTGTCCTGCCATGGTTTTCTCCTTTTATACTAACCAAATTGATATTTTTCCGTGTCAACTTATCCGTGTGTATCGCGCTTTTTTACGTTAAAAAACACCGAAAACCGGCGTTTTAAGTAACAGCCACGGTTAGTCGCAGAGGTCAGGCCCCTACAATTGTCGGCGTAAATTATCTTCCTCCGCGGGTTTGTACGGAGGTTTGAAGTAACTTTACGCTTCATCCAATACACGCCGTTTTTTTCCGACACGCTTGACTATTATATAAAATCGCGAAATC
>CAMWHW010000084.1 GCA_947174175.1 uncultured Clostridia bacterium
CCACGCATTACCGGCGCCCCCGCCCCTTGGGATAAACCTCCCGCAACAACGCCGCCTCCGGTAAGGGCCGCCCCTTTTTATATTGCACTGAATTTACGGTCTTAACCCCATACCGCCCTCTAACGTCAGCGTTTCGCCCGTGAGGTATTTGAAGTCGGGATGGGCAAGCTGAACGCACACCCTGCCGATTTCCTTTTCGGGGTCGCCGTAGTGCCCCATGGGAGGCATTTTAACGTTCGCCTTGAACGCGTCGGGATAATTCTTTTCGAACTGTTCAAGCTGCGCCGTCCACGCAATTGGACAGATTACGTTGACGTTTATTCCGTCCTTGCCCCACTCGGTTGCAGCCACGCGCGAAAGTCCGCGTATGCCTTCCTTAGCCGCGGCGTACGCGCACTGACCGTAGTTGCCGAAAAGTCCTGCGCCGCTTGCAAAATTGATGACGCTGCCCTTGCTCTCTTTAAGATAGGGATAGCAAGCCTTCATATAGTAGAAGGTCGCATATAAGCCGCTGTATACCGCCAGGTCGAATTGTTCGGTCGTGTGGTCGGCAAGCGTCACGCCCGAAGCCGAAGCCTGCGCGTTGTTTATAAGCACGTCAATTCCGCCGAACTTTTCCACTGCCGATTTGACTACGCCCTCAACCACTTTAAGGTTGTCCGCACCCGCGTTTACGTCCGCGGAAACGGCAAGAACTTTAACGCCGTAGTCGCGCTCCAAAGCCGTCTTGGCGTCTTCCAGCTTCTTTACATTTCTGCCCGTAATGACCAGGTTTGCGCCCTCCTTTGCAAAAGCCGTGGCAATGCCGTAGCCTATCGAGCCGCAGCGCCCGTCGCTGAGTGCGGCGAAGCCAGCACCCGTAATAATTACCGTTTTACCCGTTAAAAATCCCATTTCAGTTACTCCCGTTATTATGTCTTTCTATAACCTTGTTTATTTCCTCGATTACCCTTTCCAGCCCGAAGCGCGTCTTTGCGGACGTGGGCACAATTGCGTCCCTGCCGCAGGTATACGCCGTTGAAAGCATAGTAAGCGATTTGTTTTGCTGCGCCTTTGAAAGCTTATCCGCCTTGGTTGCAACCACAGTGAAAGGTATCAGGCGAGAATAGAGAAAGTTGACCATAACCTTGTCGCCCGAAGTCGGCTCGTGGCGGATATCGCAAAGTGCGAACACATGCGCAGGCATACATTCGCCTGCAAAAAAGTCGTCCAACAGCTCCGCCCACTTATCCTTTTCGCCCTTGGAAACCTTTGCGTAGCCGTACCCTGGCAGGTCGGCAAGAATAAAATCGCCGAAATCAAAGTAGTTGACGAGGCGCGTGCGCCCCGGCTCGCCCGAAACTTTGGCGAGTTTTTTCTGGTTAGCCAGCATATTTATGAACGAGCTTTTGCCGACGTTGGACTTTCCGCATACTGCAATGACGGGTTTGTCCGTCGTTATGAACTGCGACTTGCTCGCCGCACTCGTTATGAATTTTGCATTAGGATAAGTATTCATATGTCTTTTTAAATGCCCTTACAACGTTTGCCGCGAACAATGCGCCGAACGCTAAAATTACCGTTCCGAAAGCGTACAGGAAAATATATACGAACCGTTCGCTGCCGACGAATATGCAATCGTACGGATTTTGGGGATTTATCGCTATTTTCACGCTTTCGCCAAGATTTTTAGGCGAAGTGGACGACACGGTGTTTGCCGCGTAGTAAGTAATTCCGTCCAAAGTGTATTCGACGACTTCCGCAAGGGTCATGACGTGGTGGCGACCGTGGGATTCCCTTTCTTCGTAATCGACGACGACCGCCGTGATTTGGATACGGTTTTTAAGTTTGGTTTCGTTCGATACCGTCCTGTCTACCGCATATATCAAAAAACAGCAGCCAATCAAAATTATTACGACGGCAAGCCAGAATTCCCAGCGTTTTAACAAGCTTTTACGGTTCATATCAAATTCCGATTATGGCGTTTTTGAATACCTCGCCGACGCTGTCGACGGGTATGAAGTGAACGTTGTCCTTGACCACCTGCGGAACGTCTTCCAGGTCCTTTACGTTGTCCTGCGGAATAATGACGTCGCGCACGCCTATGCGGTATGCGGCAAGCGATTTTTCCTTTAAGCCGCCTATGGGCAGAACTCTGCCGCGCAAGGTAATTTCACCCGTCATTGCAATATCGCGGCGCACGGGTTTTTTGGTAAATGCGGACAAAATCGCCGTTGCCATGGTTATGCCCGCGCTCGGTCCGTCCTTGGGGGTTGCGCCCTCGGGCACGTGAACGTGAATGTCGGTTGAATTGAACTGCTCGTCGCTCAGCCCGAAATTTTCCGCGTTGGAGCGGATATAGCTTATTGCGGCGCGTGCACTCTCCTTCATAACGTCGCCCAGCTTGCCCGTCAGAGTAACGTCGCCCTTGCCCTGCATTGCGGAAACTTCGATGGTAAGCGTGGTGCCGCCCACAGCCGTCCATGCAAGACCGGTTGCTGCGCCCACGAGGTTGTTTTTAGGCATCTCGTCGCCGCGGTTATAGCGGGGCGCGCCAAGATATTCTTCAATTTTTTCAGCGGTAATATCGCCGCCGCACTCCTCGCCGTTGGCTTTCTTTACGGCAACCTTGCGGCACACCGCGTCTATCTGTCTTTCAAGCGTCCTGACGCCCGCCTCGCGCGTGTACCCGTCGGCAATGGCGTCAATCGCGCCGTCGGTGAACTTTATCTCGCCCTCGTCAAGTCCGTTGGCTTGGCGCTTTTTAGGCACAAGATAGCGCTTGGCAATCTCCCTCTTTTCCTCCTGCGTGTAGCCAGAAAGCTCGATTATTTCCATTCTGTCCAGAAGGGGCGCGGGTATCGTAGACAAATCGTTTGCCGTGGTTATGAACAGCACCTTGGAAAGGTCGTAAGGTACTTCCAGATACCTGTCGCGAAAGGTCGAGTTCTGCGCGGGATCGAGTACTTCAAGCAATGCGCTGGAAGGGTCGCCGTGAATACTGTCAGACGACAGCTTATCAATTTCGTCCAGCAGGAACACGGGGTTTATAGAACCTGCGTTCTTGATAGCCGCTATAATTCTGCCGGGCATTGCGCCGACGTACGTCTTTCTGTGACCGCGTATTTCCGCTTCGTCACGCACACCGCCCAGGCTCATACGCACGAAATTTCTGTTGAGAGCGCGCGCAACCGAGGTTGCAACCGACGTTTTGCCCACGCCGGGAGGACCGACCAGGCACAATATGGGCGCGTTCATACCGTCCGTAAGTTTTAATACCGCAAGGTATTCGGTTATTCTTTCCTTGATTTTTTCCAGACCGTAGTGGTCGGCGTTGAGCACGGCAACCGCGTCCGAAAGCTTTTCGGTATCCGTCGTAGTCTTGCTCCATTCAAGGTCTAAAAGCCAGTCGATATAGTTGCGCAAAACGTTGTAATCGGGTGATGACGTGGGCATACGCGACATGCGCGACAGCTCTTTAAGCGCCTTGTTTTCAACCTCTTCGGGCATACACTTAGCTTTAATCGCCTCTTCCAGTTCCAGCTTTTCGTTCTCGTCGTCGCCCAGCTCGGTGTGAATGGCTTTAAGCTGTTCCCTTAAATAAAAGTCCTTTTGCCCCTTTTCTATGTTGCGTTTAACGGTCGCCGAAATCTTTTTTTCGAGTTTGGAAATTTCCAGCTCGTCGTTTAAGTAGCGGTACAATATATCGAATTTTTCGCTAAGCTTGTCCGCTTCCAGCAGCTTCTGCTTTTTGTCCGCAGAAATTTTTATTACGTTTGCGGCGGTATATACGAACTCTTCCTTGTCCTCGCCGTTTTTTAAAACGTTTACTACGTCCTCGCTTATAAGGCGGTTGGAAGGGCTTTCGAGTATTTCGGTAACGGCGTACCTCGCACTGCGGAAATACGCCTCTTCAAGCTCCGGCTCCTTGGTTGAAACGGGCTGTTTTTCGCACGTTGCGTGCAGGCATCCCTCCTCGGTGATAATCTTTTTAAGCTTTACGCGGTAAAGTCCCTTGCCCGTAACGCGCACGCGGTTTGCGGGCAGATTGGTCACGCGCGAAATGGAAAAGAGCGTGCCTATACTGTAAACGTCGCCTTCTCCGACGTCTTCCTTTTTATCGTCCTTCTGCGTGACGGCTATAAAGGTTTTGCCCTTGTCCAGCGCGCATTTAAGCGCCGCAAGCGTGGCAAGACGCCCCGCGTCGAACGACGTCGTGACGCAAGGTAAAGCAACTCTGCCGCGCAGCGCTACCACCGGATAAAATTTATTTTCTTCTTCCGCCATAATTTCTCCTCCTGCAAAAAGCGGGGAAGTAAATTTACTTCCCCGACCTTATGCAACTTATGCACTCTTCTTATAAACTATGCGGGGTTCCGCCCTGTCGGTAATGCACTTTTGCGTGACAATTACTTCCTCGACGTTCTTTTCCGACGGCACTTTGTACATTACGGAGGTCATAAAGCCTTCGATAATGGTTCTCAGTCCCCTTGCGCCCGTCTTTAAATTGATTGCGGTGCGCGCGATTTCCCTTACCGCCTCGTCCTCCACGGTCAGCTTTACGCCGTCGAGAGCCATAAGCTTCTGGTACTGCTTGATTATCGCGTTGCGCGGCTCGGTTAAAATATTTACGAGCGCCGTTTCGTCCAGGGGATGAAGCGCAACGACGATGGGCACGCGCCCGACGAATTCGGGAATTAAACCGAACTTGGTCAGATCCTGGGGCTTGACGTCCTCCAACGCCTTGTAGGTGTCGGTGTCCGCCGTCTTTACCTCGCCGCCGAAACCGAGCGACGCAGTGTCCTTGCGCGCCTGCACGATTTTATCCAGCCCGACGAACGCGCCGCCGCAGATGAATAAAATGTTAGTCGTATCTATTCTTAAACACTCCTGCTGGGGGTGCTTTCTGCCGCCCTGAGGGGGAACGTTTGCAACCGTGCTTT
>CAMWHW010000085.1 GCA_947174175.1 uncultured Clostridia bacterium
ATTTAGTAGGAGAACTATATATGGCATTCGAACAGAATTTCTCATTGAAAGGCAAAATTGCCTGGGTTACCGGCGCAAGCTACGGCATCGGCTTTGCAATTGCCAAGGCGTATGCTCAGGCAGGCGCAACCATCGTCTTCAACGACATCAACCAGGAGCTTGTGGACAAGGGCATTGCGGCTTACGCGGCGGAGGGCATTAAGGCTCACGGCTACGTTTGCGACGTCACCGACGAAGCGGCTATCACCGCGCTCGTTGCCAAAATCGAAAAGGAAGTGGGAGTAATTGATATCCTCGTAAACAACGCGGGCATTATCAAGCGCATACCCATGACCGAAATGACTGCGGCTGATTTCAGAAAGGTCGTTGATATCGACCTCAACGCGCCCTTCATCGTATCCAAGGCGGTTATCCCTTCGATGATTAAAAAGGGTCACGGCAAGATTATAAATATCTGCTCCATGATGAGCGAGCTTGGCAGAGAGACCGTTTCCGCATACGCGGCGGCAAAGGGCGGCTTGAAAATGCTCACCAAAAATATCTGCTCCGAATACGGCAAGTACAACATTCAGTGCAACGGCATCGGCCCGGGATACATTGCTACCCCCCAGACCGCGCCCCTGCGTGAAAAGCAGCCCGACGGTTCGCGTCATCCCTTCGACAGCTTTATTATCGCTAAGACCCCCGCTGAGCGCTGGGGCACCCCCGAAGACCTTGCGGGTCCCGCGGTGTTCCTTGCTTCGGACGCTTCCAACTTCGTCAACGGTCATATTCTGTATGTAGACGGCGGTATTTTGGCTTATATCGGCAAGCAGCCGTAATCTCGATAAAGAATACGGAAAGGGGCGCTCCCTCGCGGGAGCGCCCTTTTTTTAAGTTGTGTAGTGAATAATCAGGATAACAGCTGTTCTATATATCCCAGCAAAATTTCGGGGGAGTCACAGTCGGGTATTTCAACATAGTATTTAAAACCTTTATACTCGAAAGTGGCTATATCTTCTGTTATACCGTCGTCCCATTTAATTTCCGTATTTTTAATATTTTGAATATCTTTGCATTCTTTAAATTTGTTTAACAGATCAATGTCCGTTTTTAAGTTGGTTATATAAAACGTTATCATATAACCTGTTTCCATATCAATTATCTTTTCTTTATAACAGATTATTTTATCCGTCGCATTTAACTTAACTACTTGGTCCTCGTAGTCTGTTTGGTCATACCAATCGAAATACAGGAAATTGTTGCCGGTTTGTTCGGCATAATTTTTAATAGTATACTCGGTGGAAACCAGTGAATATTGTTCGGCGGAACCTACGAAACCGTCAAGACCGTTACCGCCGCCGTCGGGCTTGCGCGGAACGAAAACTATAAGCAGCACGGCGGCTACCAAAATAACAGCCGCGCATATCGAGTACAGTATTGCTTTTTTGGAAAAAATCACGGCGCGCGTATTACCGCCGTTTTCAACGTCGCCGCTTTCGCCGTCGCTTTCTTCAAGCTTGCTCTGAATTTTAGCCCAGTTTTCCTGCTTGCTTTTATTATCCTGCTGTTCTATTAAGTTGTAAAGTTTTTTGTCTCTTGACATAATAACCTCTAAGTTATCGTAACGGAGTAAGCGTTAACCAGCCAGCTCTGCGAAACCGAAACTGCGGTTGAACTTACGCGTATAAATGCGGTATCCATTCCAAGTCCGGTGGCAACCTTCATATACGTATCCGTTCTGAATACTTTTCCGTTTTCATAGTATTTGACCCTGTAATATCCGAAGCCGACGAAGACGTGATTGTTGTTGATATCCATTTTACTGAGGGTATCGCTGCTTGTGCCTTTGGATATGTATGTTACAATTTCCACGTTCTTTGCAAAGATAATTACGGGTTTATTTGCGTTCATCGAATCCTGATAAGCGGTCTCGTTTATCTTGGAAGAGCTTTTTACGGACGAGTAGCTTATCGAGTGCGAATGGTTCTGAATGTACTGGCGCAAACCGCTAAGGCAGTTGCTTTCGCTAACGCCCGTCGAAGTGGTTTGCATAAGCGTATAAAGTTCGTTCATCAACGCGGGTATGTACACTTTATCGGAAATTCTGTATTTGCCGGTGGCGGGATAGTAGGAGGTGTAGTTTGGAATCAAGTCCTCGTAATACTTATCGTAAAACCCGACTATCGCCGCTCCCGCAGTCGCTCCGCATGAGTTCGACGCTAGCGCCGTATATTGGGGTACGCCGTTAATAGTTTCGTACAAATCGTCTGCGCGGCTTTCGTACTCGATAGTTTCCGTGGAGGTGTTCGTCGAATACAGCTGAACGGTCGTTCCGAAGCGTTGCGCGTCCGCCGTGTCGGCAAAAAGTTTTACCATTCCGACGGGGAACAGGTTTGCAATTAAAAGTAAAATTGCGGCAGTTGCGGTAAAGAGATAATTTCTGATTTTGGTTTTCATATGCATTTCCTTCTTTTCGTAATCTAAAACATATACTCCCCAAAATCGGCAATCGTTTATAAATTACGATAATTCTTTTTTAAGAAATGCAATAATTTTTGAGTACCGCACGTATACGGTCGACTTTTTCACGTTCAGTTTCTCGGCAATTTCATTTAGCGATTTATCTTCCCAGAATTTCAGGTATACGATTTTCTGGTCGGAAGCTTCCAGCTTTGCAATAGCCGCATATAGCTGGCTGTATTCAATCAGGGTTTCTTCTATATCGTAAAAGAGCGTATGCTGAGAAAGCCTGTCCGTAAAGTCGGTGACGCCGCGCCTGGCGTTATAGTCGTAACACAGATTCTGCACTATCTTACACAGCCAGTTATAGCCGTCTTGATCGGCTTTTGCGGAATTTACGTATTTGTAAACCTTAATGTAGGTTTCGCTTAAAACGTCGTCGATATCGTTATGGTCGGAAAGATAATTAAAAGCAACTATCTGCAAATGACCGAAGGTAGCGGTATGCAGCTCTTTAAGCGCATCCGGCTTGCCTTTTTTAATATTCTCGATCAATTTGTTGACTTTATTCCTAAGTATCGACATAACGCGTCTCCGTACGCTTTATTTTATCATAAGATAAATTTGTAAGCAATTAACTATCGTCGAATTTATTTCAATTATGTCGTTTTATATCGAAAATTTTTTTGTTTTTTATTTTGAAATTCGAATTTGTTACTTTCATTTGATAAATTCCTTTTTAAATTTGTAGTAATCAAAATCAAGCGAACGGTCCAACTTGCATAACGAAAAACGGTTATATACTATATCTTGCAGCGATTCGTCGTCTTCCACGAACGTGTAGTTTACGTTTTCGTCATAGTCGATGCCGTCAACGAAAAAAATATTGAATTTTTTATCTGCTCTATCGGTAATAAGTATCTGATATAAATCGGTGTCGGAATTCACTATGTAAATATCGGGGAGTACGTAGACCGAAACGCCGTTAATTTCAAACTCTTTTCGGGTCTTGTTTTCCAGATTATCAAGACAATGCTTATACCACTTTAATTGAGCTATAAGCCACCTGCATTCTTCGGGAGAGCCATCGTGAAAAGCAAACGCGTCGAAGCAGTCGCCCGCTTCGTAGCACACGCGGCTTGATTTACGGCTGCGGTACGGAGTCGAATCCATAAGACACTGCATATAAATCAAACACCAGTGCATAAAATAATATCTGCGTTTTTCGCCGTTCATAAACCGATGAATTTTGTCTAGCATCAGCTCCAAATCGAAATAGTAGTCCTTTTCATAAACTATATCAATATACGGCATTGCTTCCAATTCTTCATCCGAAAGTTCCCAGCGCAATGCCTGCCAGACTCGCTCCTTATTAATTTTTACTGTTTTTAATTTCTTTTTTCTATCAATTTTATGCATGTTGCACCTTCTTGCATTTTTATCTCCTGCGGGCGGAAGTGCAGTATATCCCGTCATAAAAAAGCGTACGGTTATAACCCTATACTTCCCCGTACCGTTTTGTCGGTGAACCCCGGGATCCAATTTCCCGACGTTATGACAATAACAAGTTTTCGCACGATAGGTTTCAGCCTTATAATCTCTTAAAACGTTAAACGATTATCAAATAACCGACAACCTAAAACTTTAACCGTCTGCAATAAACTGCAACGATGACACACTGTGAGCATTTCTCTCAAACCGGAACGATACCGACCTCGTGTGCCGAAATCTTCGTGCGGGAAAACTTTTTAAACTTCTATGTAATTGGTAAGGTTTGCTCTGTCTATTGCAACCTGCAATTTGCAGATTTTAGCGTGCAGAGCTTCCAAATCTCTGGTTGCCTCTTCGGGGTCGTAAAGACATTCGGTGTATTCGAGAACGCCGTTCGCGGTAATGCGTCTTGAAAGCTTGTTGTAATTGCCCAAAGCGCTGAGCTGTTTGTATTCGGCGTTAAGCTGTGCAAGATAGACCAGCGCTTCGCCTATGGTAACGCCGAAGTCGTCGACGACGGCGGTGCAGTTGCAAACGGCAAGCGCGTGTTTGATTGCGCGTATTCTGCCGTCGATTTCCGAAATCGCGTTGCGCGTTTCCGTATAATCGTAATTTGTCAATACCTTCTTTTCGCCCTCTTTATAAGAAATTCTGCTGCGGTAGTTTTCGTTAAATATCACGTTCTTTTTCTTTTCTTCAAGTTCCTTAATTGCTTTCATAGCCTCGCTGTTGCACATTTTCATAATAATTTTTCCTCCTGAATTTTGTTTACGGGCCTATTGTATCAGCATAATTATGTTCTGTAAATACGCAATTTGAGTTTGATTTTCGCCCCCTTGAATTTGCAGGTATTTGGGGTAAATTTTATTAATTTTAAATAAAATTATTTCAAAATCAGTTAAATTATATATAGTTTCATAT
>CAMWHW010000086.1 GCA_947174175.1 uncultured Clostridia bacterium
ATCTGTCACCCCACTGGTTGCGTATCGTGGTCGTGGGCGATAGAATGAGGCACGGCGCTTTAAGCCTTACTATAAGCTCCAAACCCAGAACGGTCTTTCCGCTACCTGGCGCGGCGACTATATGAATTTTGCCGTCGTTTAAATATTCGGTTGAATTGTCCAGAACCCTCTGTTGGTAGTTCCTGAAAGTTCCGTTGAATTTCACGCTTTCGAACATAGCACTATTATAGTAAAACGCGCGGACAAAGTCAATAAGGAAAAAGCCCCGCGGCGCAAACGCCGCGGGGCTCCGTTATTTTATCAGTCTTTCTTTTCTTCCTCGCCGATTCCCATATCGGTTACGGGGTCTGCGGGGGTGTAAAAGCCGCCCACGTCAAACACCCTTCCGTCGTCCACGGGCATAGGCGCAACGTAGTTTCTTACGATAGTCCTGCCTGCGGGCGCCGCCGCACGGTCCGTAGTCTGCGCCGCCTTTTTGGTAGTGTCTATCTTGGTGGTCGTCACCGTAGTCATAACTGCGTCGGGCGGAACCTGCGTTGCCGCGGGAGTCGCCGCCGTGCCGCCGTCCGTCAGTTGAGCGGGCTGAGCGGGTTGCGCCGCAATAGCCTGCTGCGTTGCCGAAGCCAGCACGTTTTTAAGCGCCATAGTCATAATCTCGGTCATAGCGTCCACGCTTATGCCCGCCGCCTGCGCCTTTGCACCCGACTTATCCATCACGAAATCGTTGCGCATTGCGTTCTGCTCCGCCTTGATTGCCGCCTGCTCGGCTTTGATTTCGGCAAGCTCCTTAGCCGCCTGCTCCGCCTTCATAGCCGCGAATTCCGCCTGCATCTGCATAAACATAGCTTCGGTTATAGAGCCGCCGCCCATCGAACCGCCCATACCCGCGGGCTGCCCGCTTTGGGGCATTCCCTGAGGCATATACTGGGGTTGAGGCGCATATTGAGGCATAGGCTGAGGGATATACTGCGGTGCGGGAGCCGCCGCCTGCACCTGCGAAAGACGAGCCATTCTCTCCTCGCGTTCCAGCTTGCGTTCCTCGCGTTCGCGCTCTTCCTTTTCCAACCTGCGCTGTTCTTCCAGTTCTTCCTTTTTGCGCTTTTTCTTCTTCGCGCTCGCGATTAAGCAAATTAAAATTATGAGGAACAACAGCACTGCCGCGCCGATTACGAACCACAGCCAGTTTGCTTTCAGGAAGTTTAAAGTGCTTCCGAAGAACGCCGCCGCAGCGCTCTGTGGCACGGTATAGCTTATCTTGTCGCTAACTACGCTAACGTTTCCGTCCGCCGTCTTAAACAGTACGTTGCCGCTCTCGGCGTCTATTCCGCCGAATACCGCTTCGACTCTGAAAGACTTGCCGCCTTTAAGCTCGGGCGTTTCCAAGTACTGGTCCGCATCGTCGTAATATCTGTACAACACGCTCAGCGTTTCGGCGTCTATTAACTTGATGATATTTTCTGGTAAATTGAGCGTTGCGCCGCTCTTGCCCTTCACCCACATTTCGCTCACATCCAGGACTAACGGCGTGATATTCCAGCTGATTTCCGCAGTAACGTCGTCCAGAATTGCAAGCTCGTTATCGAATAACTTCGCCGCAAAAAGTTTCAGACTTGAAGGTTCCGCCGTCGTCGGGATTGCCCATTTATAGTTGGGGTCGGTCAACGTTAAACGCGCCTTATATCCGCTCTGGCTGACGTTCCTTATATCGCGGCAGTCACCGCTCAGTGCTATAATATCCTTGTACTCCGCGTAGCTTCCGCCCAGGTAATCGGCAAGGTTGATATACTCGCCGCTGAACGCAATATTTCCGACCGTGGGCACCGCAATTTCCTTGCGGTTTATTACAAAGTCAACTGTGTTGGACTTGTCAAGCGTGTAGCTGTCCGCATATTCGGGCTTGATATTGATTTTAATCACGTACTTGCCCGCATCGTTTGTTGCAGGGTTGAACTCCGAGATTTCGCCCATATCAACGCCGTCTTTAAACACGCGTATTTCATAGTAAGAGCTATCCCAAGGGTCGCCCGTTTCGGTGTTTATAAGCGTGAACGCCTTGCTCAAATCAAGCTCGCCGCCGTACTCGTAGCCCTTGAGTTTATCGCCGTCAACTTTAAGCTCGATAAGTGTCATCTGTCCGCCGAGCTTGAACCTCTTGGGGTTCTTGGTGTCGTCGTCTTCCAGCTTATACTTCTTCGCGCCCTCCTCGGTGAGCTCGGCTTTAACGTACAGCCACGTTTCGTTGGGGTCGGTAAATCTGTCGTTCGTGCAAAGCGCTTTCAGCTCCGCATCGGACAAAGGCGTTGTGTCGGGCGCGCCGTCTACCGTCTTGTAGAAGCTGTACTTAATAGCCTTTTCCTTCTCCTCCGTCAAGCCGCTTAAAAGCATTACCTGCAAATGCGCCACGGAGCTGTCTTTGAAATACTCGTCGAAGTACGCAGGCTTGCCCCACGCAAGCTTTATCACTTCCTTGGAGATTTCCCAAGGGATATCCACGTGCAGGCTGGTGTTTCCGTTTTCAAGACAATGATTGTCGTCAAGCGTTATAGTTGCGCCAATGGTGTACTTGCCCGCCTGCGTCTTCTTGGGCGTAGCTTCGTCAAACTCGATTGACTTGATACCGTGCGGGAACAATTTTGCATCGGGAAGCGAAATGGTAACGGGCTTGCCGTTGAATTCGGGAGGGTTCTTAGGGTCGTAGTCGGTCACCTGTCCGCCCTCGCGCTGATACTTCAAAGGTATGTCTTTGCCCTCGACGGATATTTTGTGCTTGGCTATTTCGATTTCAAATGTCAGCGTTGCCGTGCCGTCGCCGTTATTCAAGTACGACTTGAATTTATTGGTCTGCGTTACGTCAAACGCCGCGGGAAGGCTGTGGTTTGCCGCCTCGTCGTCCTTGACCTTAATCTTTACCGTAACGGTAAGCTTGCCCGCATTGATTGCCTTCGTTGCGGTGCTGTCGTCGTTATACTGCAAAGATATGAAATCGGTGCCCGCATACGTCAAGTAATCTATGCCCGAGAAATCAAGCTCGAACTTGTATTCCGTAGCCTGCTTGGAAACGCTGTCGTATTCATAGGTCAAGCCGCCCTCGGGAATGGCTACGGCAGGTTCGCCGTCCGCCTCCTTTTTAGCGGTGTTGTACAGTATGCCTATGTCGTCAATGCTGGCTTCGCCTGCGGTAACCGTTAAAGCCTGCGCCGCACTGGTGCCAAGCTTATAGTTCTTGTTTACCGCGTTAGCCGCTTCGGGAGCAAGCTCGAAAGCAAGCGAGTACGTGCCCGCGCTGAATTTGTCGCCTACACCTTTAAGCTTGGTTACGTCAAGGCTGAAGTTGCCTATAATATCGCCGCTGCTCGTGCCAACCAACACTTTCTGCCCCGTCGTTTTGCCGTCCGAGAAAGTGTAATACAGCAATAATACAGGCTCTTCCGCACTTCCGCCCGTCGGGGTTTCGCCGCCGCCGTTCGTATCGTAGTCCGCGGTGACGTTGCCCGTCGTGCTGGTCTTTAAATTGAAGTTGGAATTATTGGTAAGTGGCGACTTGAATTTAATTACAAGCTCCTTCTTTTCCATCGTGAAAGTCTTTGACTTTTCGGTGGTTGCAAGCGCGGTTGCCCATTTGTAGTTGTTGCTGTCCACAAGCGCGAATGTCACCTTGTAATCCGCCGCGTTGGTGGCGATGAACTTTTTGTTTGCAGCGTCGTACTTGACTACGAAATAGTTATCCGTGTCCGTAAACTCCGTGCCCGCCTCGTTTGCAGTCAGCTCAACCGTACCCGCGTTGATATTGTCTATTTTCAAAATAGCGGTATCGTAGGTAGTGCCCGTAAGCGCGAAATCCTGCTCGTTTGCGTTGTACGTATGCTTATCCACGTTAAACGTAGGCAAGCTTACTTCGGCTTTATCCACCGTGTACGCAAAGGAAGTCTGCGCGCATTTAAGCTCGTAGTTGCTCGTTTTAGAGTTCTTGTCGTTAATTTCCGCCGTATACGAGCCTGCAAGTCGGGGCGCGGTTGTAACTTTGGTATAAGTAGTCTTTCCGTCGTTCGCCGTTCCGCTGTAAACTATTTCATAGTCGGGGAACAGCGTTGCGGGCGTACCCTTGGGAATACTTTCGGTTGATACCACCGTCTTGATATCCACCTTATAAGTCTTGGTGGTGTCCGACGTGTGGACCACAGAAGTACCGCTCTTTTCAACGGGAGTTGCGCCCGAGGTGTCGTATATGCTGTAGCTTACTTTTACCTGTTTGGGAGCTATCGTATATTCCACTACGCGGTACTTCGCCAATTGCTTTTGCGCGTCGGTTGCCGTGGAATAATCGAGCGTATCGTCACTCCACCTGAGTGAATCGGTTTTGAGTTTGAGCATAACTTTATACTTTCCCGCGTTTTTAAGGTTGGACGCAGTCGCGGGGTCGGCTTTCAGGACGGAGTTTATTCCGTCGTTCACTCTGTCACCGTTTATCTGCGGCTTCGTGAAAGTAGAAGTTTCATCTCCGCGAGCAATATGCTCGTAAGTGACTTCCATTATATCGGTATCGGAATATACGTCGTCCAGATACCAGTCGGGCGCAAGATAACTTAAAGTATGCTGTTCACCGTTGTAAGTTAACGATTTGGCGGTACCGTCATAAGCCTTGGTCGTGGCAATATCGCTGGGCGCGTCAATCGTTACCGCCTTCGCCGTATAACTTGCCTTTACGCTTTCTGAATAATTGCCACCGATAATGTCGTCCAAAAACAGAACGTTACCCGAATAATCGCTTGCCTTTACGCCCGAGGGCAGAGTTACCGCCGCCTTGCCGTTTGAAAAACTTGTCGCCGC
>CAMWHW010000087.1 GCA_947174175.1 uncultured Clostridia bacterium
TGAGTGCGCAGTTCAGTCCCGCAACACCCGCGCCGACGATTATTACGTCGTACTTTTTCTTCAAATTTCCCATATCGTAAAAAGTATACAGCAAAACTTTACACCTGTCAAGTCAACTGTCAACCTTTTTATTTGCGGCGCGCAATACAATTATCCGCCTTCGACAGTATAAGTCATTTTTTTCCGTGATAGTCGGGCGGCAAGTTTAATATGATAGCGTGTAAGGAGAAAGATAAATGAAAGCAAGTCAACTTTTCGGCATACAAATCAAATGCGAAAACGCGGAAAAAGAGGGCTATATTATGGCAATCAGCCGCGTTGAGGACAAAATTGAGGGCTATATATGCTGCAACCAACAGGAAACCGAGTTCTTTGCGGCAAGCGCGGGAGCAAAATTGAAGGACGGGAAACTGTGCGCGGTAAAGACGGGAAAGCGCAGCAAAACAAGCCGCAACTTAAAACTGGGACAACCCGTTTACAGCGAGGACGGAAAATTTTTGGGGCACGTGGACGACTACGACGTTACCGCCAACCGCCTTACGGGCGCGCTGGTCGGGCGCAAAAAATTTCCCTTCGACCGTCTGACGATAGGCGACGTCGTTATAGTTAAAAACGATAAGACGCGCACGGAGATTGCCGCCAAGGATATGTTTATAGGCGCGATAACTTCAACGCACTAAAAAAGAGGGGGCAGCCGTTCGGCTGCCCCCCCCCTTTTCGTTTTATAAATCGTATTTTGCCATAAGCTTTAAAAGCGCGTTAAACATTTCGTTCAGCGACTCCCCCTCCTGCGGCGAGAGCACTCCCTTCACCTTTAAAACGGTGAGCGCGATTTTTATTTTTTCAAGCTCCTGCCTGTCCCCTCTGCCGAGGTTTTTAATTAAAAGCTTGTCGGCAATGGACAGCGCGTGTTCAAGCCGCACGCCGCTCTGCGCTGCTGGCGCGGAGTCTACGGGCGCGTTCTGCGGCTGTCTTACCTGCCTTCCTTCTGCTATCACCGCGGACTGAACGGGCGTTCCGCCGACTGCGGGCGCACGCTTTTTACGCACTTTGAAAAGGCACAGCGCGCCGTATAAAAGATAGCCCGCAAACCAGAACACCGCCGAAGCGGCAATGGAATGTGCCAGGGGGAACGCGGTTAAAAACACGGCAAGCGTGAGTGCCGTAAACGCGTTTACCGCATACAGAAAAGCACGCTTGTCACGGGCGCGCACCCTGTTCGAAACTATGCACCCGATAAGTGCCGCGGCAAACACCGCGCCGAACGCTACGAGGTCGATTACTATAAGCAGACCGAAGTCCGCATTGCCAAGTTGTGCAAGCACGTTTTTAAAGAAATTAGTCACCGTTACCATACGGTCAAATTATAGCCGTAAATCACCGCGACAGAGCAGTTATTTTGTCGTACTTTGCCTGATTTTGGCGCAATCAATCATTGCCCGTAATATCTATCTGTTTTAAGGTGCGTATATTTATTATAGTCGTCGAAACGTCGCTTTCTTTCAGATTATAAATCTTACACACCACGCTTCTGTACAGCGCAAGCTGGGGGGCGTATTTTTTCTTTAAATAGCTTTCCGAGTGGGCGCTGTATTTATAGTCGATTATATCCGCGCTAACCGCTCTGCCGTCCCTGCGGTCAACCGCAAGCAGGTCGATTGCACCCTGCACTATTACGCCGTTTCCGTCGTCCTCGCCCGCGGCAAAACCGCTGCCGCCGTTTTTAAGCGATACGTAGTCGGCGGAGGGAAGACGGCACACGAACTCGCGTTCGCGGTAAAGATTTTTATTTTCAACGCCGTCGAACGCGGACATCGAAAGTATGCGCACGAGCTGTTCAACTCCTAAAAGATTGACCTGCTCCGCAGTCATAAGCCCCGCGCTTTCAAAGCGTTTAAGCTGCGCCTTAACGCCCTCTTCGTCCTTAACTGAAAAGTCGCACAGTTCCAAAAATCTGTGGTAGGCAATGCCCGCTTCGGCGTTGGTCTCCGCGCCTTCCTCTCTCTCGTCGTCGAACAGAATTTCCGCGTTTCCCTCTTCGCTCAGCGCGCGCAGCAGCCCCGAAGCCGAACCCTTTACGGGCAGGTCCACGCCCCGTTCGTAGGGGTATATAAACGAAGAAATTTCCCTCAGTTCGTCAAGCGTATTCCGGTCGGCACGGCTCTCGTCCAGCACGCGGCGCACACCCTCCTCCGACTGCCCCGTTTGCTCCTCAACGGACAATATTCGGGGGTTAAACGCCTTTATATCGAACAAATCGGCGTAATTGTCGGCGTAACTCGCCTTTACGGAATCGAAGTCGTCCACCCTTCCCGTCAGGATATACAGCGCGTATTTGGCGCGCGTGCACGCGACGTAGAACAGATTTATTTCGTTGCTCAGCTCCTCCCTCTCCGCGCGCATTTTGTACAGCCTGCGGAGCAGCGTATTGCTCTGCGACCTGTCCTCCGAATTGAAGTATCGCGGGGCAAAACCGAAGTCATCGTCAAAAGGCATCTCGCATCTGTCGTCACCCGCGTAGCTCGCCGCGATATCGGCAACTATTACCACGGGAAATTCCAGCCCCTTGGAGGAGTGCATGGTCATAACCTTTACACAGTCGGAAGCCAGCGCGGCAGGCGCCAGTATCTTGTTTCCGCCCGCGCGCACCTTTGCAAGAAAGGCGCCAAGGTACAGTTCGCCCGACGGCGAATAAGCCTCGCTCTGCAACCTTCTCAGCGCCGCAAGCTTGCCCTCCGTATCGTACGCCGCGGAGAAATTGCCCACGCAAATAATTTCGTCAATCAGACGCGCCGCGCCTATACTGCCCGAAAGTGTGCGCAGCCTTTCCACGCGCCCGAAAAAGGCGTTAAGTTTTTCCGCCGTACCGTCCCTGCATTTTTCCGCGTAAGCCTTTGCGCACTCGCGGAAGAGCGGCGTTTTGTTTTCCCTTTCGTCCTTGATTATGTCGTCTTTATGCGCGTCGCCGTAAATGCGAATTTTCGCAAGCTCGCCCTCGGTCATTGCACCGAGAGGAGATAAAAGCGCGCTCGCAAGTTCAACGTCCTGCGCGCCGTTATCCAGATAGTGCAAAACGTCGAGCATGTTTATTATTTCCGGGCGGTCGCAGATATTAACTTCCGCCGCGCCCGCAACGGGATATTTAGTGGTCAACGCGCGCACTATGCCCTGAGCGCTCTTATTGGCGCGCTTTCTTGTCAGAACGCAAATATCGCCCGTTTCCACCTTTTTCATCCGCCCCTCGTCGGGGTCGTAGTATTCGCTCTTTAACGCCTCTTCCACCAGTTGAAGTACGGCAAGCCCCTCGGCGGTAAAGCTCTTAGCGGCAAGCTTGCGTTCGGATACGGAGTAAATTCCGCGCGCCTCTTCCTTCTGGACTTCGCCGCCCTCGAAAAGGCAAATCTCGGCAACGCCGCCGCACCCTTCTTTATAGCGCGCGCCGCCCCTCATGGCGTGCCCGTCGGCATAATCGAACTCGCACACGGGCGGCTTCATCACCTTGGAAAACAGTTCGTTTACGAAGGATATAACGCCCTTTGCGCTTCTGAAATTGTCGGGCAGAATGACGTATTTTCCCCTGCCTCCGACCACTCCGCACTTTTCCGCAAAGAAGCGCGAGCGGCTGCCGCGGAAGCCGTATATCGCCTGTTTAAGGTCACCCACGCAGAAAATATCGTTGCCCGCAACCGCGCTAATAATCTCGTCCTGAATGGGATTGACGTCCTGATATTCGTCCACGAAAACGAACTGATACTTCTCTCTTATCGCCGCGCGCACGTCCTCGTCGCACTCCCCGCCTTTCAGAAGGGCAAGCGCGTAATGTTCCAGATCGCCGTAGTCCAGCTTGCTTTCCTCACGTTTAACCCCGTCGTATGCGGCGGCAAACCTTTTCAGCACGCTTACGAACGCCCGCGCAATCTGCCCGCTTTCGAAGAAGCGCCGTCTTTCAATCTCACCGTCCTCGGCGTCCTTGTTAATCGCCTTGTAGCGCTTTTTAATCTTGTCGCAGAACGCGGAAAACGCCGCGTCGTCCTCGGCAACCTCGCTCTTAACTCTCGGCTTAGTCGAGTTGGAAAGTCTTGAAGGCGGCGAAAAAATTTCACCGTTTTCCGCAAGCGCAATAAGCGTCGAGCGCATTTCGTCCAGCACTTTCAAATACCCTTCGGCGTTTACCGCGGGGTGAAAGCCTTCCGCAAATTTTTCTATCGCGCATATAAGCACGGCGTACTTTTCCGCAACTGCCTTGCCGTACTCCGCGCACACCTTTTCAAACCCCTCTTCGGTGTAGGTAAACGCGCTCACTTCGTCCAGCAACCGCAAGTAGTCCGGGCGTTGCCGCACCTCGTCGTACGCCTCGTAAAGCATCTCTTTAAGTGCCTTGTCGCTGCGCTTTTTTCTCAGCCTTTCAAGCAGAGTGTAAAGGTCGGGGTCGGCCTCCGCGTACAGCCCGTCAAACAGGTCGTCCATAGCACGCGCCCGCAGCGCGTTTTCCTCCGCGCCCGCGGAGAGCACCTCGAACGACGCGTCCACTTTCAACGCGTAAAAGTAAGTGCGGATAAGCCGTGCGCAGAACGAATGAATGGTGCTTATGTCCGCCGTATTGATTTTGCCCAGCTGCACACGGATATTATCGCGCTTTTCGCCGTCCGCGGCGTTCAGCCTTGCAATGAGTTCCGCACGCAGTTTTTCCTTCATCTGCGCGGCGGCTTTTTTTGTAAAGGTTACCGCAAGCACGTTGTCACTGTATCGTATACACATCTGACGCTGCCGACGAATAGCCATGTGTAGATCTCGGTGGTCGCCG
>CAMWHW010000088.1 GCA_947174175.1 uncultured Clostridia bacterium
GTACGATAGGCGGCTGCGGACACTCTTACGAGATTTTAAAGAGAAGTTCCCCCGACGGCAGACTGATTGCAACCGACCTTGACGACGACGCGATAGCGGCGGCAACTCAAAGACTTGCTGAGTTTGGCGGCAGATTTAAAATTTTCAAATCAAATTACAAAAATTACGAGACCGCGTTTAAGGGCGCGGGCGTCGACAAAGTGGACGGCGTGTTGCTTGATTTCGGCGTATCCAGCTATCAGCTCGATTGCGAAGAGCGCGGGTTTTCCTATATGAAGTCGGGAGCGCCGCTCGATATGAGGATGGACAAGTCGTCACCGCTGACGGCGGAGATAATCTTAAACGAATACCCCGAAAAGAAAATCGCGGAAATATTAAGAGATTACGGCGAAGAGCGGTTTGCAAACGCGATTGCTTCCAACCTCGTGAAGGCAAGGGAGAGCAAGCGGCTGACAACCTGCGGACAGTTCGTTGAAATAATAGAGAAGAGCATTCCCAAAAAATTTCAGCAGAACGGACCCGCCGCAAGAAAAAGTTTTCAGGCAATAAGAATTGCAACCAACGGCGAACTGGAAGGTCTGTACGACTGTGTGGTCGGACTCACCAGAAAGCTTAAAGTCGGCGGAAGAATAGCAATTTTAACTTTCCACTCGCTGGAAGACAGAATAGTAAAAAGAGCTTTCAAAGAGTTGGAGCTTGACTGCATATGTGACAAGAGCTTGCCCGTATGCGTCTGCGGAAAGAAGAAAGAAATAGAAATAATAACAAAAAAACCTACCGTGGCATCCGTTAAGGAGATGGCGATAAATTCCCGTTCAAAATGCGCCAAACTTCGGATAGCCGAAAGAATAATTTAATGATAAGGCGATAAGGAGAAATACAATGGCAGTCGATTCACCCGTTTTGGAGAGAATAGCAGGCGAAAGAAAGGAAAGACAATACGCGGTTCCCACGCGTTTGGACTTTATGGCGGAAGAGGAGCACAACGCGCGTATCCGTGATACGTACGCAAGGCTTATCAACCCCGAAAATAAGATTGAGGACGTCTTCAACCGCGTACATAAGGAAGAAAACGTAGTCGCTGAACCCGAAGTTCATACGGCTCCCGCAGTTTCCCGTCCCTATATGGTGGAAAACGCCAGGGCAGACGCAGCAATATTCCGTGCGGACAGCGCTATTAACGCAAGAAGAGCCGCAACCGTAGAAGCGGTTGCTCCCGCCGAGGAGGAGAGCGAGGACCTTCGTCCGACGCCTACGACTATACAGTATCAGACGATAGCAAGGCAGCAGGAGCAGACCGAAGTCGAAACCCCCACCCGTAAGAAGGCGCACGTTTTCGGCAAGAGAGAAAAGATTATCGTAGCGATTTTCATTGCGGTAGTCGTTGCTCTCGTAACGCTCGTAATCGTGAACTCCGCAATAATCAGCAATCTCAACGCAGATATAGCTCAGGTTCAGGACAGCATCACGACGGTAAGGGGCGCAATTGCAGGTGTAAATACCACGGTTGAGGAAATTATATTCAGCGGTATAAGTCATTAATTTAAAATTTAATAATAGAATATCTAAAACGTATTCGGAGATTAAAGTTATAAATAAGCAAGGATTTTCCGTAACAGTTTTACAAAAGAGGTTATTGTCGGCAATATTGGCAATAGCCTTTATTTTTTGTTTGATTTTCGCGCGCTTCTTTTATATTCAGGCGGTATGGGGGAGCGAGCTGGTCTACCGTGCCACCGACCAGTGGAACAGAGAGATACCCGTTATTGCCGCGCGCGGAGAAATTACGGACAGAAACGGACAGCTGATTGCGGGTAACCGGACCACGTACAGCGTGTTCGTCCGTCCCAACGCGGTTACCAACGCGGAATACTGCGCAACGGTAATGAGCGGCGCGCTGGAAATAGACCCGACGGCGCTGCTTGAAAAGCTTTCGGGTGGAAAGGTTTCGGAAATAACGGTCGCAAGGCAGGTTGAAAAGGAAAAGATAGAAAAGCTTGCTTCGTACAACCTTGCAGGCGTCTATTATTCGCGCGACAACTCCCGTACTTATTCCTATAACGACGCGCTGTGCCAGGTGCTCGGCTTCACCGCAAGCGACGGTACGGGCCTTTCGGGAATAGAAAAGTATTATGAAAATATTCTCAGCGGTGAGAACGGGGAAATTGCGTATACGACCGATATAGTAGGCGTGCAGACCGAAAATTCAAAAATAGTCTACCGTGAAGCAACTGCCGGGGACGGCATAAGACTGACGATAGATATGGATATTCAGTTGTCCGCGGAGCAGGCTATGAGGTCGGTTTATCAGTCGTCCGGGGCAAAACGCGTTTCGTGTATCGTGCTCGACCCTAACGATTTCGGCGTTCTGGCTATGGTCAATTATCCGTCGTACGACCTCAATTCCGTGCCGAGGGACGACCCCGAAACGTTGAACGTTCTCTCGCGCAACTGTTTGATAAGCGATATATACGAGCCGGGTTCGACTTTCAAAGTCATAACGTCTGCGGCAAATTTGGAAGAATATCTGCGCGGCAACAAGGGTGCGTATTCGCCTTCATACGTCTTTAACGGAAGCAGAGCGCGTACGGTTGACGGCACCAAAATCAAGTGCTGGTCCGACCATTCCAACGGGAAGCACTCCAACCAGACCCTGGCGGAAGCGCTGAACAACAGCTGCAACCCGTGTTTTACCGATATTGCTCTATCGCTGGGCAAGTATAAGTTTTACGACTATCTTACCGCGTTCGGACTTGGCAACGTTACGGGCATCGACTTTAACGGCGAGGCGCTGGGTATGCTGGTCCCGCAGTCGCTTGTCAGAGATTGCGACCTTGCGAGAATCGGTTTCGGCCAGACTGTGGCGGTAAGCGGACTGCAACTTGCGTGCGCTACGGCAGCAGCGGTAAACGGCGGCAGCTATTACGTTCCGCACTTCCTTAAAAGCATAGTATCGTCCGACGGAAAGACCGTGGAAGAGTATAAGCCGGTTATAAAACAGCAGCCCGTCAGCGAAAAAGCTTCGCGCCTGCTTGCGGAAATGCTGGAAGGCGTAGTAAAAGAGGGCAGCGGTAAAAAGGCGTATATCGAAGGATATAAAGTGGGCGGAAAGACCGGAACGGCGCAGAAATATGAGGACGGTCATATTGCCTCTGGTAAATACGTCTCGTCGTTCGTCGGCTTTTTCCCCGCCAACAATCCGCAGTATCTGGCGCTTATTATCGTCGACGAACCGGTGGGCACGTACTACGGCAGCGCGGTTGCCGCGCCCGTGGCCAAAGAAATTTTCGGAGATATTATAAAAATAAAAAATATTCAACCGTTTGAGTGAGGTCATAATGAGGTTGCAGGAACTTGTAAAAGATTTACGGTATGATGAAATTCACGGCAATGCCGACGCGGAAGTGAGCGGACTGTGTACGGATGCCGACGCGGTGAACGCGGGCGACGTGTTCATCTGCTATAAAGGAATGAACTTTGACAGTCATAAGGAAATCGATAAAGCTGTAAACGGCGGCGCGGTTGCAATCGTGTGCGAGCAAGCTCCCGACTGTGACGTGCCCTACGTTCTTGTCGAGGACGGAAGGGCGGCTATGGCGGTTCTTGCCCGAACCTTTTACGGCTATGCGGACAAAAAGCTTAAACTTATCGCCGTGACGGGCACCAACGGCAAAACGACGACTACGTATATGCTCAAAAGCATTTTCGACAAAAATCAAACCAAAACGGGCATAATCGGCACGCTTGGCATCGCATACGGCGGTATATTTATATCGCCGGCTCTAACTACGCCCGATCCGCTATTTCTACATAGCGTGTTTGCGGATATGGTCAAGTGCGGGGTGGAGTACGTCTTTATGGAAGTTTCCGCGCACGCTCTGTATTTCGATAAAATTCACGGACTGCATTTCGAGGCGGGAATATTCACAAACTGTACGCAGGACCATCTGGACTTTTTCAAAGATATGCAGTCCTATGCGGAGTGCAAGTTAAAACTTTTCGAGAACGGAAGGTGCTCGCACGCGGTCGTAAACTCGGACGACCCTCTTGGCGCCGAACTCACCGTTGCGCTTCCCGACTGTATAAGTTACGGGCTGGATAATCCCGCCGATACTTTTGCGATCGACGTGACGGAAAAAATCGACGGCAGCTCGTTCGTTATAAATCTGTCCGACGAAATTTATGAAATAAACTTGAAAATGCCCGCGTTGCACAACGTCTATAACGCGCTTGCCGCGGCTTCCTGCGCAAAATTGCTCGGGGTTAAAATAGACGTTATCGCAAAGGGACTTGAAGCGCTTGAAAAGGTGGACGGCAGATTGGAGCGTGTTGCAAACTACAACGGCGGAGAGGTTTTCGTTGATTTTGCCCATACTCCCGACGGTCTTGAAAAGTCGCTTTCCGCATTGAAAAAGCTTTGCAAGGGCAGTCTTTACTGTTTATTCGGTTGCGGCGGCAACAGGGATACTACCAAGCGTCCGCTTATGGGCGAGGTGGCGGCAAAATATTCCGATTTCGTTATCGTAACGTCCGATAATCCGCGCTACGAGGACCCTTACGAAATAATATCGCAGATTGAAACGGGCGTGAAAAAGAGCGGCAAAAAATACGTTGCCGTCACGGACAGGGAAATTGCGATAGAGTATGCGTTGAATTTGCTCGGGCAGGACGATATCCTGCTTGTAGCGGGCAAGGGCGGAGAAAATTATCAGGAGATAATGGGAATAAAACACAGCTACAACGACAATACGGTAATTAAAAAACTGATAAGTTGATTTTAATATGAAAATA
>CAMWHW010000089.1 GCA_947174175.1 uncultured Clostridia bacterium
GCGCAGACGCGCCGCGGCTTTATTTAAGTTTGTTGCCGTGTGTGCAAATTATTTCGTTTACGCAACAGGCGTAAGAGTTATATCTACGTATCCGGATACAGTCGCCGACGTTGCCAGATATATTACGTCGCCCGCCTTTAAGGTAACCGTTCTCGTATAATCCAGGTACTCTATGTACGCTGCGTACTCCTCGTCGGAGTAATCGGCTTTGTCAACTCCCTTACTCCTCGTGCCGCCGCCTACCGTATTGTTGCCTCCCGTAGAAAGGTTGGTGTTGATGTAAGCGCCAACACCGTTTGAATCATACGGGTCGTCGACTACGATTTCCTCATTTACCGAGAAGTAAATATACGAACGCAATAAGCTGTTGGAAGCTTTAAAGGATAACTGGTACTCGCCTTCGGTAACCGAATCTCCGACTGTAAGTTTAACGATCGTTTCAAAGCTTGCAAAAGCGATATTTTCAAGCTTTTCGTTGACGTTGAGATAGGTTACAGGCTCATCACACGAAGCGATATTTACGGTAAATTCTGCGGTATCGTTGCCGGTGAACGCGATAACGACCGCTTCACCCGCTGCCGCATAGAATACGCCGCTGCGCTTGTTCATATTCGCGACGTCAAACAAGACGGTGTAGTGAGTTTTATCCGCTTTCATCACGGTGCGGACTTTAACGTCTTCTCCAACCGATATCGCGTAATATCCGCTTTCGGCGGCTGTAAAGGCAAAGAACTGTTCGGGGCCGGCCTCGTACTTGCTGGTTGTGAGGTTCGTTTCCGAAAGGGATACCGTTTGCTCGCCGAGCTCAAGCTCCGTATATACGGGGGGTGCCGGCTCATCAAGCGTGCCTTCATGAATGGTAAAGGTATTTTCAGACGCCTTTCCCGCAACTTTTACTACTTTAACTACGTCGCCCTCCTGCAAATCGACGGTAAGGTAGCGGTCGGTGAAACCTACGTAACCGAAGTAAGATTTCGTGCCGTCGGAATGCAAGTTATCGTTTACGTACAGCTCGAATTTGCCGTTTGCCGCCGTAAACGTGTACGTGCCTTGTTCGGTGACGGGCTCAAATTCGATCTCGGAATCTTTTATCGTAATGTTGCCTTCGCCTATGGTGCAAAGCTCAGCTACGATAGCCGGCTTCTTGTTAGTTTCTTCCTTGTCGATGCAAATAAGGTAGCGTGCACTGTCGTCGTTTATGTTGAGTTTAATAGTCGAGTTTGCGGCTGCGTCAAACGTAAGCTTCTCGATACTAAACCCGGAAAGACTCGAAGTTAAAACTTTGTTTTTTATTAATTTAAGACTTGCGTATTCGCCTTGCTGCACCGACACTTTTAGTTTGTCACCATTTTCGTCAAGCACATAGTTGTCATCTTCATCGAGCACATAATATGTGTATGCACTACTTCCCTTATTGTAACCTTCGAAAACAAGACCGTCTACAATATAGCTGTTTTGTATACTTCCACTCTTGATAAAAGCACTGGAAGAATTAGAAAAAGTTGCAAGAGTTAGAGGTAATTTATCTCTATTTAAATTTACCCAATAAATCGAATAAGAACCTGCTTCTTCAAAGGTATAGCTAAGATAGTGTCTTGTACCACTTTGGATTACGTAATTCACCCCGCCTGAAAGGACGTCCGGGCTGTTAATACTAGTGCTGGCTGCGTTTACCACGTTGTCATACGCATAAGCAATCGACATATTGCAGGCGGTGCAACGCTGGGCTACCGTTTTGGCGGTTTCGTTTACGGTAGGAATTGCCGTAGTGCTGAGTTTGTGTCCCGTTGCTTTAACTACGGTCTGTGCTTCAAGAACCGTCTGGCAGACCGCACACTTTTTACCTGCGGTTAAACCGTCTTCGTTGCACGTAGCCTCTACCGCCGGTAACGTGCTCTCGACGTGACCGAGAGCGTCAACCGTTACCTGCGCCACGGTTATTTCTCCACATACCGTACACTGTTTGCCTTCGGTCAAACCGTCCTCGGTACAGTTAGGGTATTTCTGAGTTAAAATCATCTCGGTATGATGAGCATCAATCTTCGTCTGCTCTACGGTTATTTCTCCGCACACCGTACACTTTTTGCCATCGGTTAAACCGTCCTCGCTGCACGTTGCGGCTTTACCGGTAATAACCTCCTCGGTATGCGCCTTTTTGGCAGTCACAACGTCAAAGCTTACGTTTACGTCGTTTTTATTATACGTATAGGTAACCGTGCCCGCAGCAGCGCAGGTTGCGGAGTCCTCTCCCTTCGTGTAATCGTCGCTGGTAAGCACGGGAAGGGTGTATTCCTTGTCCGTCGCCTTCGCGTCGCACGTACCTTCGCCCGAGCACGTTCTGGTTGCCTTACCCGTCGCCTCGTCAGTGGGCTGGGTAGATACAGTCCAGTTGCCCCACGAATGGTCGTGACTGGTACCGTTGTCTCCATCGTCTCCGCCGCCGCAAGCTGCCAGCCCGACCGCACCCGCGAGTGCAACCGAGCAGGCAAGTACGGCAAGCAAAGCTTTCCTTGTCTTTTTCATAAACTATATACTCCTTTTTTTGTTTACAGATAAATGTTTTTATTGTTAAGCAGTGTTGCTTAACAATGGTCAAGGGCGCGCCCTTGCGAAATTTTTATGCGCATATTCATAAATTTTGCATAAATTCGCTAAATTTTTGAATAATTGTATAAACACTATACATTTTTGTCGAAATTATGTCAAGCAGTTTTACCCCTTGGTGAAATAATAGTTACTTAACACAAGGTAACCGCTGCTTATGCCCGAACGAAAAAAAGCCGCGGCGCAAACGCGCCGCGGCTCCTTTTCAGTTTTTTTATAGATTGTTCGTTATGCTGCCACAACCGTGAAAGTTACGGCCATAGTAATCTTTAAATAATACGTACCCGAAGTACTAATCGTTATTACTTTGTCAGCATCGTTATCTTCTATGGGAGTAAACTCATCGTTAGGATCTGTTGAACTGAACCATATATCGTCCCAGAAATCACTTACACTTACGGGAGTACCGTCAACCATCACTTTATAGTTGCCTGCCTCCAAAGATATAGCGAATACATCGTCTTCACCGCCGGTAACTTCCTGATTCAAGGTGATAACCTCAGCTGCCTTGGTAATAGTCACGCCACCGCTGATAGGAAGCACGTTAAAGCCGTAAGGATCGTCAGGATCGAGCTTATTACTCTGTATGCAAATATAGTAAGTACCCGCGGGAAGCGAATAGCTGCCGTCTTCATTTGCCGTCAATTCCTCAAAATTGCTTATGCTGCCGGGGTCGTCGGGATCATAATCGGTTCCGCCCAACAGAAGCACTTCGTTTGCCTCGAAATCGCCCCTGAAGGTGAATATGAAATTACCCTCCTCTTCGATTTCAATAGAGTATACAATACCTTCCATATCCAGGTCTTCGAATTCCTTTTCTTCGCCGAGAACAAGTCCGGGGTCAACCCATTCTTCTTCCTCGAGCGTAAGGGTTATCTCGCCCTCGAACTCTTCTTCAGCCGTGGAAGTTACCGTAAATTGAATTGACTGATAGTAACCGAAGTCAATGGCATAAGGTTCCGTTCCGTCCAAGTCGAATAATAAATCTTCAGACTGCATCGTAGACCAATTGAAATACGTACCGGTAAGCGTTATTGCCTGAGGACCAACGTAACTGATTTCTCCGTTACCGCCGCCGATGACTAATAGGTTTACCGTCTTGCCGCCGCCGACTGTTACCGTTGCGGAAGAAGGAAGGAGATTGTAATCATCGTCGTATTCTGCCTGGAGCACGGTTACGGGAAGAACTTTAAACTTATAGGTTGCACTCGTCGCCTGTCCGGGGTTTTCTTCATCTTCGGGAGATTTAATTTCAAACGAAATTTGTCCGCCAGCAGCAAGTCTGAACGTATTAGGGAAGTCCGTGGTATAATTATCTATATTTGCATCCTCGCCCTGAGTATATTCAATAAGATACGTGCCTGCTTTCTCTGCGGTAAAGTTAAGTATAGTTGCCTTATCGGAAGTTGCGTTTATGGTTACTTCCTCGTCCAGAGCCGCAATAACTACGGACGCGTGGCAAACTTCACATTCGTTGCCTACGATTTTGTGCTCGCCAACGCTGCCCAACTCAACGTCAAAGGTTATGGATATACCCTTTTCGGTATCCGTATAAGTATAAGTGTCAATACCGGGAGTCTGGCAATTTGCCGTCGTCTTATGCACGGGTTCAGCATACTCATAATAACCTTCTTCTCCGGGGGCGCTGTAAAGTGCGCTGGGGATAGTAACCGTGGTTAAAGATTCGTCCGCGTCGCAGGTACCGGCGCCGCTGCAAGTACGCGTTGCTTCACCGATATAACCCTGCTTAGCAGATTCGTTTACCGTCCATTCGCTCCAAACGTGAGAGTGCGCGGTAGGCGCAGGAGGCGTAGGCGTATTGTGTCCGCAGTCGGTGGTGTGCTTGTCTGCGTTAACGGGCGTTGCCACGTTAAAGCTTACGTTTATGCCGCCCTTGTTGTAGGTGTAGGTAATGCTACCTGCCGCCTGACAGGTTGCGGTGTCTTCGCCCTTGGTGTAGTCCGTGCTGGTAAGTACGGGCAGGGTTGCTTCCTTTTCGGTTGCAACCGCGTCGCAGGTGCCTTCGCCCGTGCAAGCTCTGGTTGCCTTACCCGTTGCTTCGTTCGTGGGCTGGGTCGATACCGTCCAGTTGCCCCACGTGTGCGTGTGTTTGTCTCCGTCGTTGCCGCCGCTGCAAGCCGCCAGCCCGACCGCACCCGCAAGTGCCGCCGAGCAGGCAAGCGC